>CAZKXF010000027.1:0-6450 GCA_964556805.1 uncultured Candidatus Saccharibacteria bacterium | reverse complement strand
AGCGGGGGAGGCGCCTCCTACAGGGTCTCGGCGTCACCACCGAGAGGGTACGGTGCCGTACGCCGTTCAACGCCATCCGGATGACCTCCGAGGCATTTGAGCAGGCATGGCCGACCCTGGCCTTGGCCATCGGCGTAGCCGGGGGTCTCGACGCAATGATGCTTGCGGACGTGCCGGCACACGAGATCTTCGCGCAGCTGCGCGAGGGCCTCGCATCTCCCGCAAGCACATGAGCAGCAGAAGGGCCCCGGGACGCGTAGCGTCCCGGGGCCCTCGATTCGTGCATGCCGAGTGTTGTACGGCTACTGACTCTGGGGTGTTGAGGAGCTGGTAGAATTTTTTATCAATTCTGGATCAATTCCGCCACCCTGCTGTGCGAATACTCGCAGTTTGCCGCCAAGCGCATGTGCTCGCGCAAGTGTGCTCTGCGCTCCATCAAGATCGCCCGCATCGAGCTTCTCGTTGACCTCCCCGAGGAGCTCGACGAGCGCTTCGAGATCTGCCTGCGCTTCGACACGCAACGCACCATCAGGAATACGCGCAAGGAGTCCTGACAGCGCCTCTTTTTCAGAGGCAAGCAGCTCGTAGGCGGCTCGTAGCCCCGCATACCGAACCGCATCTGAGGTACGCACGGGGATAAGTGTATCGAGCGAGAGGCGCGAACGGACATCGATATTATTCATAAACGCAATGAGCTTCTGCGTCGTCGCGAGCGATTCTCGCAGCGCAGCTACTGATACTGCTCTCTCACGCTCGTCCCGTTTTGCACGCTCGACGTCTTTCCGAACCTCTTTCGTTCGGGCAGCAATGGACGCCCGCTGCTCATCGGAGAGCTCCCCACCAAGGTTAGCGACAAGTGCATCGATGTAGGTAAGGTTTTCATCGATCCGGAGTACGAGCCGGTCGTAGGAGGAGGTGCTGCTCGCGCTTGAAGACGCGACCTCGTCGCGCGCCGCACGGACAATCGCCGCGATGTCGCCAATACCCTTCCGGTCGGCCGATACCGATGCGGAGGTCGTGGCGGTTGCCTGCGCGGCCAACATGGCCGACTGCACATCGTAGGCAGATTCGAGTGTCACCTCTGCAATGGCGGCCCCTTCGGCATCCTGCTCGCGAATAACTGCGAGCTGGCTCTTGACGGCGGCGGTGTGCTTGCGGACGTTCTCTTCGAGCGCGAGTCCTGCTTCTTTCGTGAGGAGGCCTGCTTCGGCGAGCTTGCGAGCCTCTGCAATACGGCGTTCGACGCGCTCCGTCTCCCACACCACCTTTTCGTAGGGCGAGAAGGCAAGCTGCGATCGAACACCTTCATTAAAGGTAACCTTGACTTTGTACAATGGATCGCCCGGCAGCGCCCGCTCTGCGGCCACGGGGACCGCCACGAGGAGCAGTATGGAGAGCGCTCCTACGAACGAACGTGCGCGGGTGCTCGTGCCAAACAGCACGCCGGCTAAGTGCGCAGCAACGCTAGGCTGCGACGCCTGGTGTGCCGTGTGGAGCGGGTGGTATTCCATGTAGGAAACCACACGCTCACGCAGCGCGTTTCGTTCGGCTGCAGTGAGCCGAATAGTATGTGCTTCTTGTGAAAATGGTGTGTGCTTCACGATAGGTAGTAGCTCTGGCGCTTCGATCCGATGCGCTAGTGAGCGCCCGGCTGTGCGGTGACGTACTCCCGCAAGAGCTTGAGCCCGCGGTGCAGACGTACGGAGACCACATTCTCTGTCTCCTCGATGAGCGCCGCAATCTCGCTCGGCGAGAGACCATCGACAAAGCGCAAGGTCACCGTTTCGCGGTAGAGCACCGGGAGCTTTCCGAGCGCCTCTACGAGACGCTTGGCATCGAGCTCATCAATGAGCGCTTCCACCGGCTCTGTCCGAAGGTCTGCAAACGACCCTTCGTCGACGCCCTCCCCTTCGAGGATGGCGTCAAGCGAGGTCTCCTTGCGCCGTCGATACTCATCAATGATGAGGTTGTTGAGCACCTTGTAAAGGAACGGGCGGAACGAGGATATTTCGTGCCCCTCTCGCAGGTACCCCCACACTTTCGTGAAGGTATCATGGACGATCTCAATGGCACGCTCGCGATCTGAGAGCCGTATGCTCGCGTGCCGAAACAGTGCATCACTGTACTCGTCAAACGCGCGCAGGAAGCGTTCCTCCTCGCTACCGCCTCTCTGGTTTTGTTTCCCAAGGCGTTCGGCCATTGGCAACCATTATATATTGAGACGGATGAAACCTCGACTCCTTTCACGATCCCCCTACGAGCACGCCGTCACGCCCAGATGACGAAAAAGCCGCTCAACGAGCGGCTTTTTCGTCATCTGCCTCGCTTTCCCTTCCCAGTCGGGGCGCCGGGAATCGAACCCGGGCCACACGGTCCCAAACCGCGTACACTACCATTATGCTACGCCCCGACTCGACCAAGAAGCGCTCCGTTCCTCCTCTGACCACAGCCTTCTGCTACCAGAGATGTATGCGATGATAGCATCCAGCTACGCAAAATGCCACTGTGTTCCACACGAGAGCGCCGACCTGGTACCCCTTTCACTAAAGGACATGGTGATGTCCTTTATCACCATCCCACGTTCTCCATGAAACGTACCTGCGCACGTCGCGCCGCCACGTCGAGGTACACCGCTGCAACATCAAGCTGCCACTCCCCTTCGTACCGATGCTCCAGGAGCCAGGTTTCGATCGCCCGGGACAGCTTGCGGAGCTTAAAGGGGTGAACGTTCTCTTCTGGCAGCCAGACGTCGCTCATACTAGGCGCGGTACCGACGGAGGCTGAAACTGTTTTCACCTCTACAAAGTGAATGGTTCCCTGCTTCTCGAGAACCAGGTCTATTTCTCCCCACTTCCTTCGGTAGTTTTTCTCCCGGAGGGTAAAGCCCTTCCGTATAAGGTGGTTGGCTACCGCCTCCTCGCCAAGGCGACCTATGTGGAGGTGTGACGGACGCATACTCCCAGTATGACATACGCGCGCCGAAAGGTGCCACATAGAACATGTTTCACGTGAAACCTTCCAGACCTATTCTCCAGTGTACTATATAAACGGCTCTGTTGAGCACTATTTCGTACGGGAAGCTGCTCCCGGAATGTCCTTTATACACATATCCCCCGTTTTTTCCCCATTTTTCCCCTGCTGAGCGACTTTTTCACGCAGCATCTCTAAAAACGGCTTCGTGGAAGGATGCAAAGCGGGGAAGTGCCGTACCTTACAAGGTTCACACGCCCCAAGGTGCTCGTACACTACAAACGCCGGATCGAGTCCGGCGTTTGTAAGAACTTTTCCCAGAGAGGTGCGGCCAGGGAGAACCGAAACGTACCGTTTCGGTACGGGTTGTCGCCATTTCTTCAAAATGGCTGGCAACCTTTTCGATTCTCCAGCGACAACCACTAAATGTCGGAGGAACCGGCACCTTAGTGCTTGTGCGGCCAGGGAGAATCGAACTCCCGACTCGTCCTTGGCAAGGACGCATTATACCACTTAACCATGGCCGCGATGTCGTTCTTTGAACGCGTTGATTATACTACACGCTGCAAATACTGCCAGCGTGAATGGAAAGAAAAGGTTTCGTGTGAAACAGGAGGTGTGCTGAGGAGTCAGATCTCTTTTTAATGGTCACGTGCCACGAACTCCGTGCAAGCGCTTCGCGCCTCGTACGTGCTCGCGACCCCGGCCTCGCGCAGTTGCATAACCATACAACTGCCGCTGCGCCCTGCACGACGGCCCAAGAGCAGGGATTCTTGCTTTGTACGCCAAAAACCCTTCTAAATGAAGGGTTTTTTGGCGTACCGTAGTGCACCCGGCAGGACTCGAATCTGACAGATTCAGTACAGGTTGTCGCTCTTTTGCGTATTGCATGGCAAAAGAGCAGGCAACCTTTTCTCCTCCAGCCCTACCCATACAAAAAGAGCCAGACAGGGGCTGGCTCTTTTTGTATTGGTGCACCCGGCAGGACTCGAACCCACAATAACTGGTCCGAAGCCAGTCGTGATATCCATTTCACCACGGGTGCGAAATCGGCATGCTCATAATACGCATTCGCTAGAGAAAAAGCAAAAAAGGTACTACAATGGCGCTACATGGCGCAGGACATCTCTTCCTACATTCCAGAGGACGTCGCGCACGTTGCTGAGGTCCTCGAGAAAGCGGGATTTGAAGCGTACCTTGTCGGCGGCTGCGTCCGCGACCTCCTCCTCGACAGAACGCCCAAAGACTGGGATGTGACCACCGATGCGCTGCCGGCGGAAATTGTCGCCCTCTTTCCCGAGACCTTTCAAAATAACGATTTTGGAACGGTGGGAGTGGTAACGGGAAGTGAAGAACCGAGCTGCAACGTCGTTGAAGTCACTCCGTACCGCATAGAATCCGGCTACTCTGATGCGCGCCGGCCCGATCGCGTCAGCTTCGGCACCTCGCTTGACGAAGACCTCAAGCGCCGTGATTTTACGATCAACGCACTTGCATACCGTGTTTCACAAGAAACACTGGTGGACCGCTTCGACGGCCTTGGCGACCTCGCCGCACGGCGGATTCGGGCGGTAGGGGAGCCAGGAGAGCGCTTTGCGGAAGACGCCTTGCGTATGCTGCGTGCCGTACGCCTCTCCGTAGAGCTTAATTGTGTCATCGAGGCGGCCACCCTCGACGCAATTGCCCAGAATGCGTCGAATCTGAGCCGTATTTCAAAGGAGCGGATCCGTGAGGAGTTTGTCCGCATCGTGAGCTCTCCCGCACCCATGCAGGGAATCCTGCTCTGTGAAAAACTAGGGCTTCTGGAGCACATTGCGCCCGACCTCCTCCGGGGCATTGGCGTCGAGCAGAACAAGGCACATGCCTTTACCGTCTACGAGCACCTGCTGCGCACCCTCCAGCATGCCGCCGATCAAGGCTGGCCGCTCCATATTCGGCTCGCGGCGCTCTTCCACGACATCTCCAAGCCGGAAACCAGGCGCCGTTCCCCCGAGACGGGGGAGTGGACCTTCTATGGTCACGAAGTAGTGGGGGCTCGCGTCACGAAAAAGGTCCTCGAGGACCTGAGGTTTCCACGTGAAACAGTTCACCTCGTGAGTAAGCTGGTGCGCTGGCACATGTTTTTCTCCGACCCTGATACTGTCACGCTCGCAGCGGTACGACGCACCATTCAAAACGTAGGGGAAGACCACATTTGGGACCTTCTCAACCTTCGCATTTGCGACCGGATCGGCACGGGACGGCCCAAAGCGCAGCCTTTCCGCTTTAGAAAGTACAAGGCAATGGTGGAAGAGGCGCTACGCGATCCGATTTCTGCAAAGATGCTCCGGATCGACGGGGAACGCATCATGGCGCTCAGTGGCCAACAACCAGGCCCTAAGGTAGGTTTCACGTTGCACGCCCTCCTCGAGGAGGTGCTCGACGACCCTGCAAAAAACACGCCCGTGTACCTCGAGAAACGTGCTCAGGAGCTCCTGGCACTCCCTGATCATGAGCTCAAGCAGCGGGGGGAGCAGGGGAAAGAGAAGCGTATTCGAGAGGAGAAAGAGGCGCTACGGGCAATCCATAAGCGCCACGGCGTTGCCAAAGAGGGGTAGGAGTGAAAATACAGCAATAAATAAAGCCCGAACGATCGAACGCCGAGTATTCGGCACCCGATCGTTCGGGCTTTGAAGTGGGGTGGAAGGTGAGCAATTGTGGACAGAAGTCCTGGGGAGGCAAAGAGATGCACTCCTCAATACATCGCTCGTGGTGAGCTTACATCGTACCGTGCGAGCCGTCTTCAGGTGCCGAACTTTTCAGCAACAGAGGGCGGCTCACGCGTCAAAATGCAATCTCAGTGGGTGGGATATAAGAACGAAAGTAATTTGGAGGTATTACTTTTCAGTTGTAGAAAGAACAAATCGGTTGTAAAACCTAGCCTTTTTGGCCTGACCGTATGGTATGTCCTTTATCACGCAAGGTAAAGGACATACATGGGGATAACTGTCCTTAAAGAACACGGAAGGTGTCTTTTATAAGAACGTCGCAGAGACCGGGCAGTGATCTGAGCCGAGCACCTCGGCGTGAATAGCGGCACCGACGAGACGCGGCCGCAGCAGCTTGGAGCAGAGGATGTAGTCGATGCGCCACCCAATGTTGCGCGCTCGGGCCTGCGCCCAGTGCGACCACCACGTGTAGTGCCCGTTGCCAGTATGGAACTCCCGGAAGGTGTCTACAAACCCTGCCTGCACGAGCGCATCGATACCGGCACGCTCCTCGGCGGTAAACCCCTTCCTGCCCTCGTTCTCCTTTGGACGCGCAAGATCATCTTCAGTATGCGCCACATTAAGGTCTCCGCAAAAGATTACCGGCTTCTGGGCTTCGAGAGCCAGGAGGTACTCACGGTAAGCGGGGTCCCACTCTTGGCGCATGGGGATGCGGGAAAGGTCGTCCTTGGCGTTGGGGGTGTAGACGGTGACGACGAAGAAGTGCTCGAAC
>CAZKXF010000026.1:0-6452 GCA_964556805.1 uncultured Candidatus Saccharibacteria bacterium | reverse complement strand
GCTCGAGAGGGAAGATGAAGGGGCATAGAGCTCGCGGCCGAAGGCCGTGAGCTCCTCTTGTGCTCGGTTAGTCAAACACCGTAATGAGATACTCATTGAGGGTGCGCTGGTCAAGATCGTAGAAGCGCTTGCCGTCGCGGTGGAGATCACGCGCAAGCTCGGTGCCTACAAACCGCCAGTGCCAGGGCTCGAACACGTAGTAGCTGTTGCCCTCGGGGTAGGAGAGTATAAATCCGAAGCGGTGCGCATTTTTGGTGAGCCACTCGTACGCCTTGGTGTTCTGGAAGCCGGTGAGGCCGCCGCCAAGGCCTGTAGTCGTGAGGTCGACGGTGGTGCCGAGCTGGTGCTCAGAGTAGCCCTGGTCGGCCGAGAAGGCGTTCGCGCCTGAACCGTAGGTGACCGTATAGGCGCCTTTGAGCTGCGACTGGTACTGAAACGACCGATACGCCGAGGCCACCCAGATATCGACACCGTCCTCCTTTGCCTCATCGATCATGTCTTTGAGGTAGGGCAGCACGCGACTATCGATTTCAAACGTCCGGCTCTCATCGTAGACGTACGCATCGGCAATAGCGCTGAGCTTTGGCGGCACAAAGTGCTCGTTTAAGAAGTACACCTTCGAGTACTTCTGCAAGAGCTCCTCGTCGGTGCGTGCAAGCTTGTCGAGCGTGCCGACCGTACCGGTAATATCGCGGATTTGTTCGGCAAACTCCTCGTTTCGATTCCTCTCTCGCTCAAGTTCCTCGGCAAGCGTATCGCGATCCTCGCGCGTCATTTCGAGCGCTTCGGTTGTGAGGGCGAGTTCCTCTGCCACGGCAGCTCGGACAGCCGTCTCCGTGCTGAGGGCATGGGTAGCGTCCCGGTAGTCGCCGCCGAGTGCCCATAGGCGGTAGCCCAGGTAACCGGCAAGCAGGGCGCAGAGCACCGCGACGCCCAGAAGGAGCTTCGCAGGGGTTACCCTTCGCAGGGGAGGATACATGGTGCCTGTAGTGTACCATGACCTTTGGAAGCTATTGAAGCAAAGGGCCTTGTGTGGTACCGTACGCGGGTTACACGTTAAGTCAGAACCCATGGCAGAAGACACCATGCCGGTAGCCGAGGTGCACACAGACGGCGGCGAGCAGGAACTTGCAACGTACGAGTGCGCTTTCCATATACTTCCAACGGTTGCCGAAGAGGAGGTGCCTGCAGTTGCCAACAAGCTTGAAAAGCTTGTTGCAGAGGCAGGCGGTACTATCGCCGAGAAAGAGCTGCCGCAGCAGATCAATCTTAGCTACGAGATTGCCAAACAGATCGAGGGGCACAACCGCCACTTCAACGCAGCCCACTTTGGGTGGATGCGCTTTACGGCTACGCCCGCTGCAATCCCTGAGCTTGTCGAAGAGATCAACAGAACGCCGGAGGTGCTCCGCTCACTCACCATCCGTCTCACACGCGCCGAGGAAGCCCAGCCGTTTATGGTCTTTGCAAGCCGCGAGGCGGCAGCGCCTGAGCCGGAAGGAGACCTCGAGATTTCCCGAGGCGACGACCTTGCAGAAGAGCAGAAGGGGTAGCGTTGCAATCGGTACGTCCCCGTACTACGATGGAGGAACCATTAGCGACGCTAACCATTCACCATGTACCTCAACAAAGTCATCATCTACGGCAACCTGACGCGGGATCCGGAGCTTAAATCGCTTCCTTCCGGCATGCAGGTTTGCTCATTCTCGCTTGCCACCAACCGCGGCTACAAGGATCGCGATGGCAACCGCCAGGAGGCAACCGACTACCACAACATCGTGGTATTTGGCCGTCAGGCGGAGACGAGCGCGCAGTACCTCAAGAAGGGTGCCGGTGCGTTTGTAGAAGGTCGCCTGCAGACTCGCAGCTGGGACAAAGACGGGCAGAAACAGTACCGCACGGAAATCGTCGCCGACCGCGTGCAGTTTGGGCCGCGCACCGGCGGAGAGGGCGGAGGACGCTCAGAGAACGCACCCGCAAACGCGCCGTCAAAGCAGAGCGAGCCGCTCGACTATCCGGAGGAAGACATTAACCCCGAAGACATTCCATTCTAGAACTATTATCAGCTTCACCAGTTTCTATGGAGAAAGAGACACAGAAAGAGACGCGAGGCGAGATCCACTTCGACTTCAAGAACGCGGAGCTCCTCGCTGAATACATTAACCCGCACGCGCGCATGCTCAACCGCCGCCGCACGCACCTTTCGGCGCGTAAGCAGCGGGAGCTTGCAACTGCGGTGAAGCGCGCGCGCTTCATGGCGCTCATGCCGTACATCTCGCAGTAGTACAGGCAGGGTAGAGGAAGACAAACACAACCGCCGGCCCTTCGGGCCGGCGGTTGTGTGTTGCAAGTATAAAAAGAAAAGGCCGGATCCTTGCGGACCCGGCCCATGGAGCTTCCGGCTACGTGCCGGAGGTCGAGATGGTTGCAGTGAATAGATCGGCGAGGATGCCCCGCCAGAGCTCGACAGCTCGCTCGCCGCCCTCGAGGTGCCGGCGATAGTAGAAGCAGGCGAGCCAGTACTGGTTAGAGGAGATCTCCTCGAGCCCGAAAACCTGGGCGACCTTTTTCGAGCTCGCCGCCAGCTGCTCGGTGGTGGGCCGGACGCTGGAGCGGTCCATCTGCTCCCGCTCCTCGACCGCCTTCGCCATCTGGGTGATGTCGAAAGGAAGGAAGAGTCGTTGGAGCTCGTCGACCCGATTGCTGTGACGGGTTACGAAGTGCTTCACCTGCGGCTTAGCCATTATGGCGAAACCACGCACAAGCTCTGCCGGCAGCGAGAACACGAAGGTGCTCGCGTGCTCGCAGAACTCGAAAGTCACCCGTGAGCAGACGCCGGCAACAATACCACCGAAGAGTCGCCAGCTAGGCTGACCCACAAGCTCTTCGTCGGTAGCTGCGAGCACCTTGAGGGCGAGAGCTTCCGGCTGCGCGAGGAAGCGCAGATCGCCCTTGAAGAACCCGGCTTGCTGGTGAAGCTCCGCTTTCACGTCATTGACGGTCGTTCGTAGCTCTTCGAGCTCGCTGGTGATTTCTCTCAGCTTCTCGAGATCCTCACGGTCTCGGTCGGTGTTGCCGACGATTTTCGCCGTCAGCTCGACCACCTTCTCCTGGGTAGCAGCGAGTGTCTTCATGAGTGCCGAATCGCGTGAAGCGTATGTCTGGTTAACCCAGACCATGCTAATGATGGCACCCACTAGGCAGGCAACGCTCAGGGCGGCCAAAATGCCGCCACGGCTCATCTCCCACCAGGGCGTCTTTTTGCTGTCAACTACCTCGGTCATCAGATGCCCCTTCGCATCTCAGTTGCACTATGTGTAGTATAGCATATTTTATACAAAATGTCAATGCACGAAAAAGCCCTCAGTGGAGGGCTCCTTTTGTACATTTGCGGGTTTGCTGGGCTTTCTCTACGCCTTCTCGGCGCGTTCGGTGTAATCGCCGGTCTCCGTGTTGATGCGAATGATATCGCCTTCGTTGATGAACATTGGCACCTGGATGGTTGCCCCGGTCTCGAGCACCACTTCCTTTGTTGCGCCTTGCGACGTATTGCCGCGTACCGCGGGCGCCGCTTCTTTCACCGCAAGGTCTACCTTAATGGGCATCTTGAGTCCGATAATTGCCTCATCAAAGACGAGCGCCTCGATCTCGCTCTTGGGCTTGAGGAATCGCCCCTGCGGGCCGACCAGCTCTCCGGAGAGCGCAAAGCGATCTCCCGGGTTGCCGGCGCTGTGGAAGGTGTACTCACCGTTGCGCTCATACACAAAGACGATGGTACGGGTCTCGAGGTCCGCCTCGCGCGCCGTCTCGTTTTGATGGAAGGTTTGCTCCACCACGCGTCCGGTCTTGAGGCTCTTGAGCTTCGTTTGGTTCACCGGCTTGCGCTGCTGCTTGCGGAAGACGTGCGCCGAGAGCACGACGAACGGCTCATCGTTGTGAATGATGACCTTCTTGGCGAGGATTTCATTGTAGGCGAGGACTGCCATAGGAAACCTAGAAAATGAATAACCGAGAATACGCGGGCAGATTGTACGCAATCACCCGCAAAAAAGCTAGTGGCGGAAGGTGCGCCGGTACACCCTATGCTGCTTCCTGCTTGAGGGCGTTGCGGATTTCGCCGAGGAGCTTCTTGGCGAGCGGTTTGTTCTCGCGGAGTGTGGTGCGTGCCGCATCGTACCCGCGGCCGAGCTTCTCATCTCCGTAGCTGTAGGATGAACCAGATTTCTGGATAAAACCGTATTTCTCGCCGAGTGCAAGCATCTCGCCTTCGCGGCTGATGCCTTCGTTGTAGATGAGGTCAAACTCGGTGGTGCGGAACGGCGGCGCGACCTTGTTCTTGACCACTTTCACCCGGTGCCTGCCGCCCACCACCTCTTCGCCCTTCTTGATCTGCGCAATACGGCGGATATCGAGACGCACCGAGGTGTAGAACTTGAGTGCTTTGCCGCCCGGCGTGGTTTCGGGGTTGCCGAACATCACGCCGATCTGCATGCGGATCTGGTTGATGAAGATGACGACGGTCTTTGATTTGGCAACGATGGCGGTGAGCTTGCGCAAGGCCTGGGACATGAGCCGCGCCTGCTTGCCCACGTGGTGGGCGCCCATCTCACCCTCGATCTCGTCTTTGGGGGTGAGTGCTGCTACCGAGTCGATAACGACGACGTCGATTTTGCCGGTGCGCACGAGCGATTCGACGATCTCCAAGGCCTGCTCGCCGGTATCGGGTTGTGAAATGAGGAGTTCTTCGAGCTTCACGCCGATCTTTTTGGCGTACTCCGGGTCGAGTGCATGCTCGGCGTCGATGAAGGCGCAAACGCCGCCCGCTTTCTGCGCTTCGGCGACCGCGTGGAGCGAAAGGGTAGTCTTGCCCGAAGACTCGGGACCGTAGATCTCGATGATGCGGCCGCGCGGCAGGCCGCCGATGCCAAGGGCATCATCGAGGCCGATGGAGCCGGTAGAGATTGCGTCGACGTTTACCTTGCGCTGATCGCCCAGCATCATGATGGCCTCATCCCCAAACTTAGTCTTGAGGCTCTTTAAGGTATCGGCGATAGCGTCGACGTTCTGCTTTGCTGGGCTCGTTTCTTCCGGCGCACTCGTCACTGCTTTCTTCGTTTCTTTTTTTGCCATATACGGATGAAGTTAGCGCCTAATGGTATGCCGGTGTGTAGACCAGTGGCTGCTCGAGCACGACGGTGCGGCCGTACCGATCTATCGCACGTACGGTCATTATAGTATAGCCATGCTCAAGTATCACCCGTTCGCGGAAATACCCCTCCTCGTCGGTGAAGATAGGCCGGTCATTGAGGGTAATGGCACTCACGTTGCGCGCGCTACCAACGACCTCGATCACGCGCTCGCTCTGGTTCGGGGTGCGCGGCGCTTCAAGGGTAAGGATGGGGCCTGCAATGAGGAGCCGGGCCTGGAAGAGGGCGTACCAGAGAAGCCCTGCCACCACCGTGGCGATGCCGATCCACTTGAGTACGGTACCGAGCGTCGGGAGTGTGCGGGGGAGGCGCATCATGGTTCTTCCTCGGACGTGCCGCTTCCGGCGCTACCGGAGAGCACTTCGCGCGGTCGCGCACCGTCGGCAGAGCCGATGACGCCGCGTTCCTCGAGGAGGTCGATGAGCCGCGCGGCGCGCGAGTAGCCTATGCGGAGGCGACGCTGCAGGTAGGAGGTCGACGCTTTGCCCGCCTCGGTAACGATCGCCTTTGCCTCGTCGTAGAGGTCGTCTTCTTCCTCGCTGTCGACCGACTCGAAGAATGCATCGTTCGTGCTTCCGCCTCCTCCTTCGCCCGATAGGTCGAGCGCGTCGAGCTCCTGAGCGCTATGCTGCTTGCGGAGGTAGTCCGTAACCTTCTTGACCTCGTCTTCGGTGAGGTAGGCCGACTGGATGCGCAGCGGTTTGGCGAGTTCGCCGGAGAGGAAGAGCATGTCGCCGGCACCGAGCAGTTTTTCGGCACCCGGCTGATCGAGAATGGTGCGCGAGTCGATTTGCGAGGCAACCTGGAGGGCGAGGCGAGTCGGAATGTTTGCCTTGATGAGGCCGGTGATGACGTTGACCGACGGGCGCTGCGTTGAGAGGACGAGATGGATGCCGACTGCGCGGCTCATCTGCGCAAGGCGCACAATCGATGCCTCGAGCTCGCGCGGGTACGCCTGCATGATGTCGGCAAGCTCATCGATAATGATCACGATGTAGGGGAGGGGTTCCGGCATTTCGTCTTCGCCGCCTGCCCCGCCCTTTTCTGCGGCGGCGCGCGCAGGGTGGTAGATGTTGTCGTGGTACGAGCTTATGTCACGCACCTTCTCCGATTGCAGGATGTCGTAGCGCCGCTCCATTTCCTTGGCTGCCCACTTTAAGGCCATAATGGTCTTCTTCGCATCGGTGATCACGGGCGTTAAGAGGTGCGGGATGCCGTTGTAGAGTGTGAGCTCGACGCGCTTTG
>CAZKXF010000025.1:0-6465 GCA_964556805.1 uncultured Candidatus Saccharibacteria bacterium | reverse complement strand
GTCAGAAGGCCAGAAGTCGCACGTGCCGCCCTTCTGTCACACCATGTTCCAGTTTCAGGTGGCAAACGGCAAGCTCAACCTCGGCCTCTACCAGCGCTCCGGAGACCTCTTTTTGGGCGTGCCGTTTAATATCGCAAGCTACGCGCTCTTGCTCCAGATGGTATCCCAGATCGTGAAGATCCCGCCGGGCGAGTTTGTCCATACGCTCGGTGACGTGCACATCTACTCAAACCACTTCGAGCAGGTCAACGAGCAGCTCACCCGCGAGCCGCTGCCGTTTCCGACGGTTACGCTCAACCCTGCGATCAGCGACTTCAACAGCTTTACTGCTGCAGACGTAACGCTCGAAAACTACCAGGCACACCCGCCGCTTAAGGCTGAGATCGCAAACATCGGCGGCTTTGAGGAAAAGAAGAAGTAACGGTACTATTGAACTACTATGATCTAACGAAGGGACAGAGAAGCGCTCATTACACGATGTTTATCGCTGTCCCATGAACTACAGGTATATCCAAAAGCAGGACGAAGAAGTACACGAGGCACTCGTTGGGGAAGAGGAGCGGGAGCGAAAGGGGCTTGAGCTCATCCCGAGCGAAAACTACGTCTCTCGAGCCGTTCTCGAAGCGAACGGCTCGGTATTTACGAACAAGTACTCAGAAGGATACCCTGGCAAGCGTTACTACGGTGGTCAGGAGTACACCGATGCGATTGAGCGCATTGCAATTGAGCGCGCCAAGCAGCTCTTTAACGCCGGATTTGCAAACGTGCAGCCCTTGTCGGGCGCGCCGGCCAATGTCGCGATGTACTTTGCGCTCCTCGAGCCGGGCGACACGGTGCTCGGCATGGATCTCAGCCACGGCGGTCACCTCACGCACGGCCACCCGACGACCGAGATCAATCGCATCTTCCGCTTTGTACGCTACAAGATGAAAGACGTGGAGACCGGGGAGATCGACTACGACGCGCTGCGCGAGACCGCGCTGCGCGAGAAGCCGAAGGTCATTTTGGCGGGTTTCTCAGCCTACTCCCGCGAACTCGACTACGCGAAGTTCGTCGAGATTGCGCGCGAGGTAGGCGCCTACACGGTTGCCGATATGGCGCACATCGCCGGCCTTATCGCAGGCGGCGTGGCGCGCAATCCATTTGATGACGGGTTTGACGTTATTACGACAACTACTCACAAGACGCTGCGCGGTCCGCGCGGCGGGATGATTCTCACCCGTGAGAATAGGGAGCTCGCCAAGCGTATCGACAAAGCCGTATTTCCTGGCCTACAGGGCGGTCCCCACATGAACGCTGTTGCCGCAAAGGCGGTCGCGTTCGGTGAGGCCCTCCATCCCTCGTTCAAGACCTACGCGGCGCAGATTCTCAAGAACGCAAAGGCCATGGAAGCAGTTTTCGCGCGCGAAGGCGTGCGCATGATCGGAGGTGGTACCTCAAACCACCTTATTTTGGCCGATGTCTTCGGCAGCATGGGCGTCACCGGAAAAGAAGCGGAGGTGGTGCTCGACGAGGTGGGCATTACGCTCAACAAGAACATGATCGCCGACGATGGCCGCTCGCCGATGGATCCTTCTGGCATTCGGTTTGGCACGCCGGCAATGACGACCCGCGGTATGGGAGAAGAGGAAGCTACCGAGGTTGCCGAGCTCATGATTGAGACGCTGCGCAATCGAACGGATGCATCGAAAAAAGCTGTAGTACGAGCGCGCATCGAGGAGCTTGCGCTCTCGTTTCCTATTCCTGAATCGTTTGTCTAACGTGCTATGAATAAAGGAACTTTCATCGTGATTGAAGGGGGAGACGGGGCGGGCAAGGACACGCAGATCGATCTCCTCAAAGAGGTCCTTAACCCGCAGCAATTCCTCTTCGTCAAAGATCCGGGCAGCACCGAGATTGGTCTGGCGCTGCGGGAAATCGTCTTGCGCGACGACCGGGTTGCAAAAACCACCGAGCTCCTGGTGTACCTTGCTGCGCGCGCCCAGCTTGTCGAGGAGAAGATCAAACCAGCGCTCGCGGAAGGAAGGCACGTGATCTCAAACCGCTTCGACCTCTCAACCATCTGCTACCAGGTATACGGCCGCGAGCGCCTCTCAATGCTCGAACTCGTGCGCAACATGAGCGAGTTTGCTCGCGGAGGTATCTCTCCCGACCTCCTCATCTTTCTCGATTGTCCGCCTGAGGAGGGTCTCGCGCGCGTGCTCAAAAAAGACGAAGCCCCAGACCGTTTCGAGACCGAAAAGCTTGCCTTCCATGAGCGAGTGTACCAGGCGTACAAAAAACACGTTCACAACTACAACCACGTATCTATCGATGCCACGCGTCCTCCTGAAGTTGTACATGCGGACGTACGGGCGGCGATCGATGCGGTCGTCGGTACGGTACAATAGTGGCATGGATTTCTTCGACCGACTGGTGCACTACGTACCGGCCCTCAGAAAACTGCCGCTGGAGCACCTCAAGAGGCACTGGCTAACGATCTCGTTTCTCTTCGGATTTGCGGTCGACAACCTGACCTTGAACCGGGTTGACCAGGTGTTCGATAACATTGTTCTGGCTTCCTACGTGGTGCTCGCCATGGGGAGCTTGCTTATTCTCTACGGGGCGACGGCAGGTAAACTACCGGAGCAGTATGAACCCTACGCGCGCGCGTGGGCGCCGCTCGTCACCCAGTTTGCCTTCGGCGGACTCCTCTCAGGCATTCTCATTTTCTACGGTCGAAGCGGCTCATGGTTCGCTAGCTGGCCGTTTCTAGTACTCATCCTCGCGGTTATTGCCGGCAACGAGCTCTTGGAGCGCCGTGCCCAGCGCCTCCTCTTCAACGTCGGCCTCCTCTTTGTCGGACTCTTTCTCTACCTTGTCCTCCTGGTGCCCGTTATCACCGGCAAGATGGGCGCCTGGATCTTTCTCTTCTCTGGTGCGCTCGCGCTCGCGGCGATGTACGGCTTCGTACGGTTGCTTGCGCTCATCGTGCCAAACTTTCTACGCGCCAATATGCGCATGGTGGTCTTTACCGTAGGGGGCCTGTATGCGGCAATGAACTTTCTCTACTTTACGAACATCATCCCGCCGATTCCGCTCTCACTAAAAGCGCTCGGCATCTACCATGAGGTTGTGCGCATCGAGAGCGGGAGCTACGCCCTCACCTATGAGCGAGGCGCCTGGTACCAGCCACTGAAAGATTCAGATACCACCTACCACTACCAGACGGGCGATACCGTCTACTGCTTCACCTCGGTGTTTGCGCCGACGCGTCTTTCCACCGAAATCTTCCACCGTTGGGAGTACTATGTGCCTGAGGATAGGGAGTGGCGCACGCACGGCCGTTTCTCCTACCACATCGACGGCGGTCGCGACGAGGGCTTTCGGGGCTTTACGCTCATTGAGAATGTACGCGAGGGGAAGTGGCGCTGTACGGTGGAGACGGGGCGCAAGCAGGTCCTCGGCCGCGAGAGCTTCGAAATTGTCGACGGCACACCGCCACGAGGGCTCCTTACTGAGCTCCACTGACCCTCGCAATTCTTTCCCTTTTTACGTATGCTGTCGCTATGCAGAAGCTGATCAAGGAGGCAATTTCTGGCGCGCTCGCCGAGCTTGCCCTCGAGGCAGAGCAGTTTGACGTGGTGCGTCCGGCAGACCGAGCCCACGGCGACTACGCGACAAACGCGGCGCTCATAGCGGCCAAGCGCGCGGGTGAAAATCCTCGAGGATGCGCTGATCGCCTCGCCGCAACGCTAGGCGCGCGCTCTATCCCGCACGTCGCGGCAATCGAGGTTGCGGGTCCTGGCTTCATCAACTTTCGCCTTAGCAGAGAGTTTTTCAGTGAACAAGTAGCAACGGTCGTTGTGCAGAAAAAAGAGTGGGGAAGAAATGGATTGTATGCCGGAAAGAAAGTGATAGTCGAGTACACCGATCCAAATCCTTTCAAAGAATTTCATGTCGGCCATCTCTTCACGAACTCTGTGGGCGAGGCAATCTCTCGTCTCTTTGAGACGGGCGGCGCAGAAGTACATCGTGCAAATTACCAGGGAGACGTTGGTATGCACGTGGCGCACGCTGTGTGGGGCATGCGGCAGATGGGCATTACACCTTCGAGTGACTTTAGTGCGCGTGACTTAGGAAAGGCGTACGCGCTCGGCGCGACTGCCTATAAGGAAGACGAGGGGGTGCACGCCGAGATGCGGCAGCTCAATCGGGCAATCTACGAGCGAAGTGATGAAGAGGTAAATGCGCTCTATGACAAGGGGCGCAAGGTCTCGCTCGAATACTTTGAAACAATCTATACCGTGCTTGGCACGAAGTTTGACCATTACTTTTTTGAGAGCGAGGCGGCACCACGGGGCAAAGATCTGGTACTTAGCCATCCTGATTTATTTGTAGAAAGCGAGGGAGCTCGCGTATTTAAAGGAGAAGAGTATGGCTTGCATACCCGCGTCTTCCTCAATTCCGAGGGGTTGCCTACGTATGAAGCAAAGGAGTTGGCGCTCGCAGAAATGAAAGCCGAGCAGTACCCCTACGATTACTCGGTAGTGGCAACGTCAAACGAGATCACGGCTTACTTTAAAGTGCTCAAGAAGGCAATGAGCTTCGTCTACCCTGAGCTTGCCGAAAAGACAGAGCACATCGGTCATGGCACGGTACGCCTGGCGGAGGGAAAAATGTCTTCGCGCACAGGTAAGGTGGTCGCGGCAATCGATTTTATCGATGAGATCGCTTGTGCGGTACAGGAAAAAGCAAAAGCGGCAAATCCGGAGAGTTCGTACGATGCATCACTTGCGCGCGCCGTGGCTATTGGTGCGATCAAGTACGCGACACTTCGCTCAGATATTCTGCAAAATTCTACCTTTGATAAAGAAAAGGCGCTCTCGTTTGAAGGAGACTCGGGGCCATACCTGCAGTACACGCATGCGCGGATCTGTTCGGTGCTCGAGAAGGCTGCCGCGATGGGCTTGCACGCTGACGCGGCTGCGGCGCCCGCAGCCGCCTACGAAGTAGAGAGAATCGTCGCTGAATTTCCCGACGCCGTCGGCACAGCGCTCCGCGAGCGGGCGCCGCACCACCTCGTGCGGTACCTCACCGACCTTGCGGGCGCCTTCAACACCTTCTATGCACACGAAAAAATTGCAGATGCAAGCGACACGTACGCTCCCTACAAAGTGCTCGTCGCACATGCGGTGCAACAGACACTCAAGAATGGATTGTGGTGCCTTGGCATCCAAGCGCCCGAACGAATGTAGGGCAGCGGAAGCAGTTGCAAAAGTAAGAGGAGAGGATTATAACGGGGAGGTGTCGCATTTCGGCGACATGTATGGAGGAAGCGATGCAGGTTTGGAAAATCACTCCTGGCCGTACGCGCACGGGCGGTGATCACATTCCGCCCTATTTCGTACAGGGGCCTGGAGGACTTCCGGTGCCCACAGCCACCTTTTTCCACCGGAAGGCCTCGGGCCGCCCGGTGGATAGGCCTCCGGAATCCCCGCTGCGACACAACACGCAGTGGAAGGTTGGCAAGGCTGGCAGCGCCTGAGCCGACGTTCTCTCGTTCGTTTACCGATCCCTGTGGTAACCCCCGGCGCCTTCGCGCGCCGGGGTTCTTTGTACGCGCTTCAGAAATACCTCAAAAGTGATAGGATAGAACCTGTCTATGGCCGAAAAGGGCAAAAAAAGTGCTGCTGCCAGCGAGCGGACCGGCGCTGCATTAGAGAAGAGCGAAGCGGCGCTCCGCGAGGAGGAAGTGCTTGCCTTCTGGAATCGCGAGAAGATCTTCGAGCAGTCGCTCGAGAAAGAATCGCCAAATGGCGAATTCGTGTTTTACGACGGCCCGCCCTTTGCTACCGGCCTTCCGCACCACGGCTCGCTGCTCTCCTCGATCATCAAGGACGTGGTGCCACGCTACAAGACTATGCGCGGGTACCACGTGCGGCGCCGTTGGGGATGGGACACGCACGGGCTCCCCATCGAGTCCCTCGTTGAGAAAGAGCTGGGGCTCAAGACGAAAAAAGAGATTCTCGATATCGGCATCGCCGCCTTTAATGAAAAGGCACGTTCGCTCGTGCTCGGCTTTGTGAATGAATGGGAAAAGTACGTCGAGCGAATCGGCCGATGGGTGGATTTCAAGAATTCCTACAAGACCATGGACAACACCTACATTGAGTCGGTGTGGTGGGCGCTCCGGCAGCTGTGGGAGAAGCAGCTGCTCTACGAAGGACGAAAAGTGCTGATGTACTGTCCGCACTGTGAGACGCCGCTCGCCAAGGCCGAGATCGCCATGGACAACACCTACAAGGACGTTACGGAGGAAGCCGTTACGGTGAAGTTTCGAGTGCGGGATCCAGGAGCACACGGCTTGCCGGAAAATACCTTTCTGCTTGCATGGACGACGACCCCGTGGACGTTGCCCGGAAACGTGGGTCTTGCAGTCGGCGAAGACCTGCTGTATGTGCAGGCGCTCGATGAGGTCTCGGG
>CAZKXF010000024.1:0-6540 GCA_964556805.1 uncultured Candidatus Saccharibacteria bacterium | reverse complement strand
CCGACGCCGAGGCCGAGGAGTACAATCATTGCGGGCTCGATAAGGTTGATGAGCGTGTCAACGGCATTGTTCACCTCGCGACGATAGAACTTCGCAAGGGTCTCAAGTATGCTGCCGAGATTGCCCGTCTCCTCACCCACCTTCGCCATCTGACTCATAACCCCCGGGATCTCGGGGTACTCGGCAAGTGCGTCAGAGAACGATTTGCCTCCCTTCACGTCATTGATGGTGCCCTCGATGATCTCCTTAAATACTTTGTTATCCACCACATCCGCAGTGATCTCAAGCGCCTGAATCATAGAGATGCCTGAGGCGAGCATGGTTGAGAGGTTGTCGGCAATGCGCGAGAGGTAGAGCTTCTCGTAGAGGTCGCCGACGTATGGAATAGCGAGCTTGAACTCGTCGAGCGCTCGTCTACCAACCTCGGTACGCACGAAGCGCCAGAGGAAGAAGCCTCCTGCCGCCAGGAACATAAAGAGGAAGCCGATGTAGTTGACGAAGAAATTTGAGAGGCCGATCACAATCTTTGTGTAGATTGGTATCTCCTGTCCTGAGCTCACGATAATCTCGCTGATGCGCGGAATGACCAGCGTGAGCATGAGCACCATGACGCCGATGAACACTGAGATGACGAACGCCGGATAGATGAGCGCATTGCGCGCTTTGGAGACCACCTCGTAGGTGCGATCGAGGTAGTCGGCGAGGAAGTTGAAGGCATTGTCGAGCTTACCGGACTCCTCGCCCGCCTTCACCATGCTGATGTAGAACGGCGAGAAGAGGTCGGGATGTTGGGCCAGAGCGTTGGAGATCGAACTACCTCCCTGCAGGTCGTCCGCAACTTCGGTAAGAATGCGCTGCAGGAGCGGATTCTCCGCCTCGGAAGCCAATAGGCGAAACACACGCAGTGCTGAGACCTGCGCTTCAAACAACGTCGAGATCTGGCGCGAGAACATAACGAGCTCCTTTGCAGAGACGCGCTCGAAGAAGGTTATCTTCATGTTGAAGAGGCCCCCCTCTTGCGCAAGCGGCTCTACAGAGGAGACCACGTAGCCACGGCGTTGCAGCGAGTTGATGGCCACGTCCATCGTGACCGCCTCAATCGTTCCTTCGCGGGCGGTATTGGTTGCATCGACTGCTTGGTAGCGAAACAGCATAGAAATAGTTATTAGAGCAGGCGCTCGAGCCCTTTAGGATTAATAGAGTACGCAAACGCATTCTCGACGGTAATCTCTCCACGGTGCACGAGCTCGACGAGCGAGCGGTTCATCTCGATCATACCGTGCTCACTGCCAGTCTCAATGAGCGTGTTGATCTCGTGCGTGCGGCGCTCACGGATGAGGTTCGCGACCGCATTGGTGTTGAGCAAGAGCTCGTAGGCAGGCACCAGGCCTCCGGCGATGCGTGGAATGAGCCGCTGCGAGAAGATGCCCGCGAGCGATCCGGCAAGCTGCACGCGAATCTGATCTTGCTGTCCCGCCGGGAAGGTATCGATGATGCGGTCAATGGTCTGGGCAGCATTGTTGGTGTGGAGCGTCGAGAGCACGAGGTGGCCCGTCTCTGCGGCGGTCACTGCCGTCGAGATAGTTTCCGGACCTCGCATCTCACCGACCATGATGACGTCAACGTCCTGGCGGAACACCGAGTGCAGTGCCGTATGGAAGTCTTCCGTATCGACGCGCACCTCGCGCTGGTCGATCATCGATTTCTTCGGTTCGTAGATGTACTCGATCGGATCTTCGATAGTTACGATGTGCTCTGCGCGTGTGCTATTGATGAGGTCGATCATCGCTGCAAGCGTCGTTGATTTTCCCTGCCCTACCGGTCCCACCGCAAGGAAGAAGCCCTGCGGTCGCGTGGTGAAGCTCTCGAGAATTGGCGGAAGGTTGAGATCCTTGAGCGTTCTGATCACATTTGGAATGTGCCGGAGCGCGAGCGAAATCCCGCCTCGTTGGAAGAAACCATTGCCACGAAACCGTACACCTTCGCGGTATGCATACGAGAAGTCGATCTCCTTTTTCTCGAGAAACTCCTGCAGCGACTTCTCACTCAGGAGTGCGCGTGCAAATCCTTGCGCGTCCTCTGCGGTCAGTACGGGTTTTTTGAGAAGCGGGATCAAAGACCCCGATACACGAATGGTAGGATGAGCTCCTACCGAAAAGTGAAGGTCGGATCCTCCTTCGCTCACCACGATTTCCACCAGGTCCTCGAGCTCCCGCTTGTAATCAACGCTTGTCATACGTGTACGCCTTCATTTACTAACTGAGTAACCTTCGCAATGACCTGGCTCGGGATCGATTCGGCTTTGACGATGTAGCCTGCCGCTCCCGCCTCCGTTGCCGTGCTGATGTCCGACTGCTCACCCTGGTTTGAGAGCACGATGCAGCGGAGCGCGGGTCCGCCCAGCTTCTCGGCCTTGATTGTCTTCATGAGATCAAGCCCGGAAAGACCCGGCATGACCATATCAAAGACAATCGCATCAAAGGTCTCGCCGCCCCGCAGCACATTGAGCGCCTCTTCAGCGCTCTTTGCGGCTACGACCGTATGCCCTTCTTCCGTAAACTTTGCAGTGTACATGTCGAGCAGGAAGGTGTCGTCGTCAGCGAGTAGCAGTTTCATGCCTTCCATTATACGGCCCTTTCCTCTTGACGCGTATCGGGGTTATCGACAGTTGGGGGAGGATCGATCTCAAGGAGCGCGCCACCAAGCGTGTTGACCTCTTCAAACGGCACGATGTGTTCGAGCGCCTTGAAGATGGCATCCTCTTTCATGGTCACAAACCCATTTTTGCGCGCCGCAAGGTAGATCTCTTCTTCTGAACCCCCCTTGAGAATCAAACGCTCAATTTCTTCATTTACCTCTACCACTTCCATAACTGCAATGCGGCCCCGCGTACCGCTCGGGCAGGTTGGCGACGGTTCGGGCTGCAGTACGTACGATGCCTTTGGGATGTTCGCCCGATGCTTCTCTGGGACACCCTCGAGCTCGTGGTCAATGATCATCTTCATGCTGCCCTCAAGGGGGATTTTCTTCCCGCTGTCGGGGCAGATGCGACGTATGAGCCGTTGAGCAATCGCGAGAATGAGGGTGGGTGCGATAAGGTAGGGATCAACACCCATGTCAACGAGGCGCGGAATCACGCCAATCGCATTGTTGGTGTGGATGGTGGCGAGCACGAGGTGGCCGGTGAGCGCCGCCTGAATGGCAAGCTGCGCCGTCTCCTTGTCGCGAATCTCGCCCACCATAATAATGTCCGGGTCCTGGCGGAGTACCGAGCGCAAACCCGCCGCAAAGGTGAAGCCGATTTCTGGCCGTACCTGCGACTGCGAGACCCCGTCTCTGTTGTACTCGACCGGATCTTCGAGGGAGAGTACGTTCTTCCCCGCCCGATCGACTTCGCCGAGCATGCCGTAGAGCGTGGTTGATTTTCCCGAACCGGTCGGTCCCGAGATGAGAATGATGCCATACGGCGCCTGTACTGCCTTGCGAATGAGCTCGAGGTTGCTCTTTGAGATGCCGGTACCCTCGAGGGTACGGACACCGCTTTCCGGATCGAGAATACGCATCACCACTTTCTCCCCGTGGTAGGTAGGCAAGGTGGAGACGCGAAAATCGACTTTGCGGCTGTCAATGGTCGCCGAGAAGCGGCCGTCCTGGGGTTTTCGTTTCTCATCGAGACGCATTGTCGAGAGAATTTTTACGCGGGCCACTACCGCAGAGTGCACCTTCTTAGGAAGTTCGAGGCTCTGCACCAGTACTCCGTCGACGCGGAACCGCACCTTTACCTTGTCGGCCGTTGGTTCAATGTGAATGTCCGATGCCGCACCGTCCACCGCATACCGCAAGATGGTTGCTACAATTTTTGTGACAGGAGCGTCCTCCTTAATGAACTCGTCTTTATTGTTTTCATCCGCCGAGCCCTCTTTAAGTTCCTCCCCTCGGGCTACCAGTTCCTCTGAGAGCTCCGACTCGAGTTCCGTGAGCGCCTCATCCACCTCTCCCGTGAGGTTCTCGTACATCGCAAAGCCTTTCTTGAGATCACGCTCGAGAATAATGACGAGCTTGTAGGGAAGATTGCTCTTCGCAGCAATAAAATTGAGCGCATCGAGCGTGGAGAGCTCATCCGGATCAACAACCCCTACCTCCATCACCCCGTCCTTGAGAGCAAGCGGGAGAAGCTTGTAGTGTCGCGCAGAATCTTCCGGCAGGTAGCGGAGTACATTTGGCTCTATCTTCTCATTCTCTCCGAGCTGGTAGGTGGGCAACTTAAAGTACTCGCCGAGGGTGCGCAAAATCACCTCGGGGTCAACACCCTGCTTCAGGAGCACCGATTCGACCGACACGCCTTCGCTTTGAGCCTCAGCCTCAACGGCTTTCGTTGTTGACTCGTCGATAATTCCTTTATCCTTGAGAAGCGCAAGAAGGTTCATGGGCACCACATACTTAAGCGAGACGGGTACAGCGCCCCGACACTGCCCGACAGAGACCGCAACGACTACCGTCCAATCGGCGCAAACGGATTGGCACGACCGACCGGCTCATCGACAATATCTTGTCGATGGTCGACAAACGAGCGGAAGCGATCGTCACTAAATATGGTGCGATCGAGCTGGATGTTGCGCAGCTGCTGGAGGCGCGTAAGAAATTCCTGCGTATCGCGCGCCGCCTGGCTTGAGACAAGCGCATTGCCTGCCGTGAGGCTCGGGTCGTCTTTGGAGAAGAATACCGTGTAGCCCAGCCACAAAATGAGTGCGAGTGCGAGCGCGAACAATGTGTTTTTTAAAAGTGAAGACATACCGGTTATGAAGTTGGTGCGTTGAGCGAGTAGAAACGCAAAGTGACAGTGAAGGGGACGAGCTCTCCTTCTGATTCCGTAAACTCGATGGATACTACCTCCATCAGCACGAGGCTGCGCTCGACCTCCAGCAGAAAGGCGCGGAAGTTATTGTAGGTTCCCGTGACAGAAAAGCTTATATCGAGCGTACTGTACTGACTCACCAGCTCTCCGGATCCGCTCGTCCCAGCCAGCGGATCAAGCGTGGGATCTGCTGCAGGATCGGTCGCGTCCGCAGGAGGAAGTGCGGCAGCATTCGATCGACCCGCTAGGTCTCCCGACGACTCTTTTCCGTCGTCGCTCGCTACCTTGATATCGCCGAGTACCAGGTTGTGCTCGTCTGCAAGCGCATCGATGTCGATGAGGAGCGATACCTCGTCGATGCGGTTCGGCAAGAATGCCTCGAGACGCTCCAGATCGCCGAGCGGAATAGCGTTCTGCTGGGAGCGCAGCTCGCTGATACGCCGCTGCAGCTCTGAGGCACGTTCCACCGCCTGGGCGTACTGCGCTGTCTCGTTTTGGATGAGCTTCACCTCCTCGAAAGTAGGCTGAACGTACGTAAAGAAGAGGCCGACTGCAACCAGGATACCGATGATGGGTGTAAGTGCTTTAAACATAGAAGCTATTGGGTGCTAGGAGTGGTTGTTCCTGTCCGCGGCGTCGATGTACCGCCACGAGTTGAAGGGACGGTAGTCGTCGCTGCAGGCGCGCTCGGCACAGGCACCACGCGGTAGCCAATCGCGCCGGTATCTACCTGTCCGGTAACGGTAAAGCCAATACCTCCCCGTTCGTCCTCAACGCTCAGTTCGGAGAAGATAGCGCTCTTCAGTGCTGCGGCGCTTGCAAACTGGCGACTCTGCAGCGCGACCGTATTAAAGCGCAGCGCAGTACCGTCAAGCGTGATCTCCACGCTGCCTGACTCGCGGCGTTCGTAGCTGAAGTTGGTGAACTGCGTGTCCTTCTGGGTTCGACTCTCGAGCATATCGAATACCACCGAAGGCGAGAGATGCTGATCCAGGAGCGCCTTCGCGACGTGGATGCGGCGATCGAGCTCCCGCAGCGCCTCGATATCGCCCTGACTAAATGAGCTCTTGATCTCGGTGAGGCGAGCTTTCGTGCGTTCGAGCTCCTTTGCGCTGAGATCCTTATACACAAATACACCGACGGCAAGGATCAGACCGCAGAGAAACACCACCATTCCAATGAAACTGAAAACATTGAAGTGGCGTCGGCGGCGCGGCGCACGACCGGGCACGGCGCCCATCGTTTGTTTTGGAATGAACGACGTCTTAGGAGTTTCGGGCATTGATGGAATTATATGCGAGTTGCGTCGCACCCAGTAGCTCGTACTGTGGACATCCCTGCTCTCGCGCCGCGCTACTCTTCATTCAGTCGCCGCAGCGCGACACCCATCGCAACCGCAAACGAGGGGCCTGCTTCTTTGAGTGTATCTTCGAGAAATGCAGGGTACTCAACTTTTGAGAATGGGTCGGCCAGCACGATCTCCCGTTCAAAGTGTGCTTTGGCATACTCGAAGAGTCCCTTGAGTAGACCGCCGCCGCCCGTCACGAGGAGAGCCTTCGTCGCCTCGCGGCGCGTCCGTTCGGCGACGAGGTCGTAGTAGACCTTGCCGCTGCACAGCAGCACACCCTGCACTTCGTCGGGGCGTCCCGGGCCGCCGGCCGCGAAGGCCGGATCGGGCAGCAGCC
>CAZKXF010000023.1:4253-6571 GCA_964556805.1 uncultured Candidatus Saccharibacteria bacterium | reverse complement strand
AAGCTCTCGACCTTCACGCTCGGTGTCGTCAAGGTGCACCAGCGCGACATCGAAGAGTTGCGGCGCGCCGTGGCGACAAGCTCGATAAGCGAACTCGTGCACGCGTCGCTTCTTGACGAGCAGAGTGAAACCCGAAAGACCGTCATGGCGCTCATACTCGAGACCATCAAATCGTTCGGAATCGCTTTCATCGACGGGGTAACGCAGGTGGCAAACCTGGCGGTCTCGCAGTTTACCGTGGGTACAGAAGAGAAGCCTGCAGGCATCACAATCTACGATGAGGAAACCGGCCAGCCGTACTGTATGGTAGTGCGTGACGGCGCCGTGGTCTCGGAAGCGGGAACCTGCGAGGCGTACGAAGAGCGCAAGGCACAGCGGGAAGGAGAAGTGCGCGAGGAGAGCGTAGGTGAAGGGCAGGAAGCAGCGCCGCCGGCCGCAGAGAAAGAAGTGCCTGCTGCCCCAGAAGTTGCTGCCGAGAGCGAAACGGAAGAGGGTGTAAGCGCAGCGCCCCCACCTACTGAAGCGCTGCCAACTCCCGCAACTCCTGCCGTTGAAGAACCGGTCGCTGCGGAACCACAGACGGCAGACCTTCCTCCTGAAGCGGCTTCGGCAAGTTCTGCACCTTCACCGAGCGGAGCGGGAGAAGCTGCAGCCGGATAACTTTGGGGATAGCCGAGCGTCTCTGCGCGTACGTCGCGTATAGTGGAGGTATGCAGCGGTTACCTATAATGAGCACGTATGACCCGAGTTGCAATTAATGGATTTGGTAGAATCGGCCGCGCGTTCTTGCGCAAGGCTGTCGCGCACCCCGAGCTTACAGTGGTGGCTGTAAACGACCTCGGTGATCTCGAGAACCTCGCGTACCTCCTTAAATACGACACCATGTACGGCCGCAGCCCATTTTCGGTTGCGGTACGGGAAGGGAAACTCGTGGTCGATGGCAAGGAGATCGCCTTTGTGCAAGAACGGGAACCTTCTGCGCTGCCGTGGAAGGCGATGGAAGTCGACGTCGTCGTCGAATCAACCGGATTTTTCACAAGCTACGAGCAGGCGAAGGCACACCTCGACGCGGGCGCAAAGCGCGTCGCTATCAGCGCACCCGTGAAGGACGACCCGGCTGCGGCGGGCGTAGAAGGCGCGACGGTGCTCATGGGCGTGAACGAGGAGGCGCTCGGTACCTGCACGATCACCTCGAATGCCTCATGCACGACAAACGCTGCAAGTCCGCTCGTCGCTATCTTGAACGAGACGATCGGCATTGAGCGCGCGCTTTTAAACACCGTGCACGCGTATACGGCCTCGCAGACCCTCGTTGATGGACCGAGCAAAAAGGACTTCCGCGGCGGCAGGGCGGCGGCACAAAACATCATTCCAAGCTCCACCGGTGCGGCGATCGCGGTCACAAAGGCCTACCCCTCGCTCGTTGATAAATTCGATGGCATTTCGATCCGCGTGCCGGTGGCGGTAGGTTCGATCGTCGACGTGACGTTTGTTGCAGCGCGGCCGACGAGTGTCGAGGAGGTTAACGGGGCGCTCAAGGCTGCGGCAGCGTCTCCAAAGTGGAAGACACTCTTTGCGGTAACCGAAGAGGAGCTCGTCTCATCGGACATCATCGGCGCAACCTACGCATCGATCGCTGACCTCGCCTACACGCGCGTCGTCGACGGCACGCTCGTCAAGGTGCTCGCCTGGTACGACAACGAGGCAGGGTATACCGCAACCCTCGTCGAGCACGTGGCGCTGCTTGGAAAAACTATCTCAAGGTAGCGTGGGGATAACTGTGCGCTAGGATGCGAGGGTACGGGCCATAATGGCCACATATGTACCATATACCTACCACACATCGCACCAGAGGTTTTACCTTAATCGAGCTTCTCGTTGTTATCGCTATTATCGGCTTGCTTGCCTCGGTCGTGCTCGCGTCGCTCAATAGTGCTCGCGTCAAAGCCCGAGATGCGCGTCGACTTGCCGACATGAAGCAGCTCCAGCTCGCGCTTGAGCTCTACTACGACGCGAACGGACAGTACCCCTACCAGACGGATTCGTACGTATACGCGCAGGCCTCGCTCCTGGCACCCTACCTCTCGCCGCTGCCGGAGGATCCAACCCGTACGGGCGGCAACCGTTACCGGTGCTATCCTGGAGCGAGCAATCAGTCATACACCATGCTCGTCGATCTCGAACGAGACGGCAACGGATGGTGCCACATCAAGACGCTTCCCGGGTACGCCACCTGGAACAACGCCTATCCTGTTTGCTAGAGAGGTCAGGAATGTATTACGGGCCGCATAGCCCGGATTGAAGTTGAGGCCGCTCGT
>CAZKXF010000023.1:2843-4243 GCA_964556805.1 uncultured Candidatus Saccharibacteria bacterium | reverse complement strand
TCTTTGCAACCGATCATGCCGGCTTTGAGCTCAAAGAGCAGCTCGTGGCATTCGTGCGCGAAAAGCTCGGCCATACGGTAGAGGACTGCGGCGCGCATACTCTCGATGAGAGTGACGACTATCCGGATTTCGTGGCAGCTGCGGCACGCCGCGTGGCAGCTGCGCCGAATGAGACGCGCGGCATCGTGCTCGGCGGTTCCGGCCAGGGGGAAGCGATGGTCGCCAACCGCTCTGCGGGAGTGCGTGCCGCAGTCTACTACGGCGGCTCGCTCGATATCGTGCGTCTCTCACGGGAGCACAATGACGCTAACGTGCTTTCGCTCGGCGCACGCTTCCTTACCCCAGAGGAAGCACAGGAAGCGGTGCGGCTGTGGCTCGCGACTCCCTTTCCGGGCGATGCGCGGCATGTGCGCCGCATTCAGAAAATCGACTCTCTGGACACCTAACGGCTATGCAGCTCACCAAACGCATTACCACGAGCAGCAGACTCCTTGAGTACTTCTTGGTGTGCGCAATTATTGTCCTCATTATTGCGGTCGCGGTAACCTTCCTCCAGGATACCCTTGCTAGTACGCGTGATTCGCAGCGGGTGGGCGACATTGCATCGCTGCGACAGGCGCTCGAGCTCTACTTCATCGATCATGGCTCGTACCCCAACACGGGCTGGATCAATAGCGGCGACGCTTCCTGGGACAAGCTTGCGGTACCCCTTGCGCCCTACCTCTCACCGCTGCCGCGTGATCCGCGCAATGAAGGGGGCGGCAAAGTGGAACGAGACGGCGCCTTCAACTATTCGTACTTCAGCTCCAGCAAACCGGGGGCCGTGGGCGGCGACAATGACTACGTCCTCGTCTTCCGGTTCGAGCGGCCCGAAGCTGCCGCGGCACACCAGAAGGCCGACGTAGGGGTGATTACGGCGCACGGCACCTTCACCTTCTACGAGCTGACCGGACAAAAAGGACTCCAGTCGCTCTCGTCGCCGCGCTAGCTTTTCGTATGAGTGACGTTTCAATTCTGCCGGCGATTATTCCCCAGTCGCTTGAGCACCTGCGAGCTGAATCGTCGCGGGTGGCCGCCTGTGCACCCGTTATTCAAATCGACCTCGTGGATGGTGTGTTTACGCCGCACGTGAGTTGGCCGTACGCTGCGGAGGAAGGGGTCGGGGTGGTAGCGGACATTGCGGAGGCGTTGCCTCCCGCTATGGAGTACGAGCTCGACCTTATGGTAGCGAACCCGCTTTCCCTGATGGAGCACCTCGGTTCGGAGCGCCTGGCGCGAATCATCCTGCACTACGAATCGTTTCGCGATGCAGAGGAAGCGCGCCGCGCCGTAGGCGCGGCGCGCGCCTACGCACCAGAAGTATTTTTCGATGAGCGGTAAAACAGTTTCGAGCTTGTGGA
>CAZKXF010000023.1:0-2833 GCA_964556805.1 uncultured Candidatus Saccharibacteria bacterium | reverse complement strand
ATTTTTTGCTCTCTCTAACGACACACCGCTCACAGCACTTGATCCTTTTATACACGATATCGACGGCGTGCAGTGCATGGGTATTGCGGAGATCGGCAGGCAGGGAGTGGCGTTCGACGAACGGGTCTTGTCTCGTCTTACCGCGCTTCGCCGCGCTCACCCCTCGCTGGTTTTGAGCGTGGATGGAAGCGTCAATGGTAATACTATCGCTGCGCTTCGGGCTGCCGGTGCAGACCGTTTCATTGCTGGCTCCGCTATTTTCAATACTGCTGATCCATGCGCCGCTTACGGCGCTCTCGCTGCGCAGGTTGCGGTTCGGTAGTACGGCGTCTATCGGGAAGAGGAACCTCTTCAACAGGGTCGTGCTGTCGGACACGTAAATGCAGGATACAATGGAGCAACATGCACTACCTCTCCGACGAAGAGGTGGTACGACTTGAGCGTACCGCCAATGAAATCCGACAGAGCATCATCGAGATGCTCATGGCGGCCGGTAGCGGGCACACCGCAGGCCCATTGGATATGGCCGACGTCTTCACGCTCCTCTACTTTCACGTTCTCAAGCACAAGCCGGCGGATCCTTCCTGGCCCGAGCGTGATCGCCTCGTGCTCTCAAATGGCCACATTGCGCCGGTGCTCTACGCAACGATGGCGCATGCAGGCTACTTTCCTGTAGGCGAGCTCCTGACGCTCCGCAAGTTCGGCTCGCGCTTGCAGGGACATCCCCACCGGCAGATGCTCGTGGGACTTGAGACGAGCTCTGGCCCTCTGGGCTCGGGCCTCTCGCAGGCCATCGGCATGGCGCTTGCCGAGCGCATCGATAATCCGTACTCGAACAAGTACTTCTACTGTCTCACTGGTGACGGGGAATGGGATGAGGGGCAGATGTGGGAGGCAGCGCTCCAGGCAGGCAAGGAGCAACTCCACAACCTCATTGTCATTGTCGATCGCAACGGCATTCAGATTGACGGCTTCACGAAGGATGTCATGCCGCTGGAGCCGTTCCGCGAAAAATTCGAGGCGTTCAACTGGGATGTGCAGGAGGTAGACGGTCACAACATGCGCGCGTTAAACGATGCGATCGGCAAAGCGCAGGCCGTGTACAGCCAGCCGTCCATCATCATCGCGCACACCATTCCCTCGAAGGGCGTTGATGTCTTCGAGCGCGACTTCCGCTGGCACGGCAACCCGCCGGGCAAGGGTCCTGAGGATCGCGTCAAGAAATCGGAGCAGGGTGCCGAAGCTCTCCGGCGCTTACGCACGCTTGCTGGCGCAATCACTAATCCCGACTGCTCATGAGTATGCTTGCACCACACCTCAACACACACATTTTTTCTCCTGAGGTCGAGCAGGTACCAAACCGAGACGGTTTCGGTAACGGCTTGGTAGCCGCGGCACAGCATGACGAGCGTATCGTGGCGCTCTGCTGCGATCTCACCGAATCCACTCGCATGCAGGCGTTTGCCGAGAAATTTCCGGACCGCTTTGTACAGATGGGTATCGCCGAGCAGTCGATGGCGTCGGTGGCGAGCGGCATGGCGGCGATGGGCAAGATTCCTTTCATTGCATCCTATGCCATGTTCTCGCCGGGCCGCAACTGGGAGCAGATTCGTACGACGATTGCGTACAACGGTACGAACGTGAAGATCATTGGTGCGCATGCCGGCATATCAGTGGGACCTGATGGAGCAACACACCAGGCGATCGAAGATGTCGCCATCATGCGCGTTATTCCGAATATGGTGGTGCTCGCACCCTGCGATGCGCTTGAGGCAGAGAAGGCGACGCTCGCCGCCGCTCTCTACGACGGGCCGGTCTACATTCGCATTGCAAGGGAGAAAACGCCGGTTATTACGAGCGCCCGCACCCCGTTTGCGATTGGAAAGTCAGAGGTGTACCTTACGCGAGAAGAGAAGCACGAGAAGAAGGTGGGCGTCATTGCCTGCGGTACCATCATGCACCACGCGCTCAGAGCCGGGAAGCGTCTGAATGAAGAGGGGATCGGTGCGTCGGTCATGAACCTTGCCACCATCAAGCCGCTCGATACCGAGGGCGTGCTCTCATTTGCGCAAGCGCACGACCTCATTGTGACGGTGGAAGAGCACCAGGCGGCTGGCGGCATGGGTTCAGCGGTGGCCGAGTACCTTGCCGAGAAGCATCCTATCCGGGTGTTGCGTATCGGCGTGCAGGATCAGTTCGGGCAATCAGGTGAGCCGGAGGAGCTGCTGCGTCACTACGGCCTCGAGGGGGATAGCATTTGCCGCGTCGTGCAAGAGGCAGTACGCTGAGCATCTCCGATGCGCACGGATGCCGCGTTGGCACTGCAGACATCACCAACATTTGGAAATGCCGTGCGCAGCATAAAGAGAAAACCCCGCGCCGAAGGCGCGGGGTTTTCTCTTTATGCGACCTGGTGCGGCACGTAGTCTGCTGGCGCCTGTTTGAGGTGCTCTTCAAGCTCACGGCGGGTGAGGAGCCCCTTCTGCGCGCCGATGTGCTGCACCACCGACATCGAGTTGATCGGCCCCCAGGCGAGCGCATCGCGCACGGACATACCGAGCGCGATGGCCGATGTGAAGGTGGAGGAGAAAGAGTCGCCGGCACCGGTGCGGTCTACCGGTGGTGCGGGATCGGGGTACATAGGCATGTGCCAGATTGCATTGCCGTCAAGCGCGTAGGCGCCGCGCGGCCCGTCGGTAATGACCGGCATGTTCGGTCCGAGCGCTCGAAACATCCGCAGCAAGCTCGGCATATCTTTCTCGTCAGTCTCGAGGATGGCCTGCGCCCAGCGGCGGTCGAAGAGGAGCGTCGGGTCCGGGTTGCGCGCGAGTTC
>CAZKXF010000022.1:0-6776 GCA_964556805.1 uncultured Candidatus Saccharibacteria bacterium | reverse complement strand
CGCGGTAGGTTTTATCCGAGAGCATGCGGTTGACGCCAAGCAGGGTGGAATCCGTGTACTCGAGGAGCGCAAGGAGTGTGTTTGAGAGGTTGTACTCCATGCGCGCCGACCAGGCATCGACCCATATCTTCTTGAAGGTCGACATCAAGCCCGAGACCACAAGATGCCGCTTGTCGGCTCCCACGTCCTCCATCACGTTAAACGAGATGGGGTACTCCATATCAAAGGGCGCAAAGTAGACGACGTCGTCGATGCGCTCGGGCGGCACGTACTCGAGGAGCTTCTCAGCGGTTGCGCCGTGCGGATCGATGAACGCGAGGCCTTCGCCGCTCTGGATGTCCTGGATGGCCATGTTCTCGAGGAGCGTCGATTTGCCCATACCCGTCTTGCCAATGACGTACATGTGCTTCGTGCGATCCTTGGCCTTGATGCCAAACGGTACGTTCTGACCGCGCGCGTCGGTTTTTGCAAAGAAGGTAATTTTCTCCGGGTCGTAGCGCATGCATTTGTAGTATAGCAAAGGAGCACACAATGCACGTGTTGGCAAATTGATAAGGGCGCCGTCACGATGAGCGGCGCCCTCTGCGTTGTTTAACGAGGCGCGACCCTCGTCACCTCCTTTCTTGGAAAAAGCCCTGCGGTGCGGCTATCCACATAGCAAGCACTCCCCTTCCCCGGTCAGCTGCGCAGTGGACGGCAAATCGTACCGTCCGGAACGTCCTCGAGAATCGGGTTAAAGCAAGCGTTCAAATGGCAGCCTCCTTCTTCCGGGAAACTATCTGCACAATAGCGCCGAGACGCGCTTTCTGCAAATTCACATTATCCCCACCTACACTTCCTGCTTCACGCGCGCGGTTCTGCGTCGGCGCGGACGGGTCACCGGAGGCATGTCGGCAATCAGATCCTCCGCCGTAACGTTCGACTGCGGTGCCATACGCTCTTCGGCTTGCGCTTGCGGTAAGGGTGCCGCCTGCTCGACGTACACATCGGCTCTGCGCTCTCCGCTCGGCTGCGTGATAGAGCGCAAGAATGCGGCGCGCCGCAGCTGGTAGCCCAAGAGCGCAAGCGAAAAACCCGCGAGCATGTAGCCTACACGCTTCCATTCGCTGGGAATGCCTATAAACGGCAGGAGTACAATTGCGATGCCGAGGAGAAAAATGAGGGATTCGCGCTTCATTACCGTGAGTATACCCTGTAGCCAGAGCGTCTCTCAACTGAATGCACGGGGAATTCGCACCCTACAACACATCCACGATGACGACAAACTCGCCGCGCTGCTTCTGCACATCGTCGCTGAGCTGGGCCAGGAGCTCGGCAGCCGAACCGCGCAGCACTTCTTCGTGGAGTTTCGTGATCTCGCGTGCCAGGCTGACGCGCCGATCTGGCGGAAGCCGCTTTGCGAGCGAATCGAGGGTCTTCATGATTCTGTGCGTCGACTCAAAAAAGACGACAGGCCGCTCGGCACCAGCAACCGTATCAAAGAAGGTCTCGCGTCCCTTCTTGTGCGGCGCAAATCCGAGAAAGCTAAAAGGGGTTTCGGTGACTCCCGCGATCGACAGGGCCGCCGTTACCGATGAGGGGCCGGGGATAGCTTCGATGACCGCACCCGGGAGCGCGTCCCGCACGGCGCGTACGAGCCGGGCGCCAGGGTCGGAGATGCCGGGGGTCCCCGCATCGGTAACGTACGCTACCCGCTTTCCTTCCTCTAAAAGGAGGATCGCCTCCTTGGCGCACGCCGCTTCGGCGTGCGCATCACAGCGTTTGAGTGCCGTAGCAATGCCGTAGTGCTGTAAGAGCTTCCCCGTTACGCGCGTATCTTCAGCAAGCACCACATTCACCTCGCGTAACGTGCGGAGCGCCCGAAGCGTGATGTCCTCGAGGTTGCCAATCGGCGTGGCCACTACCGAGAGCGTTCCGTAGCCTGTGTTCATGCCGCGAGCGTACCATCGGTACCGGCAAATGGAAAGCCCCGAGGAGCAGTTATCGAACCTGGAGAGTCTGGGCGATCTTGAAGACGTCGCCAGCGCCCATCGTAATGACTAAGTCATCAAACCCCAGGGTGGGCGCAACAAGACCAACGATGTCATGAAAAGGAAGATACCGTGCGTGCGGATTGCGGGCGGCAACCGCATGCGCCAGCTTTTCGCCGCTCATGTCCCACTCATTCTCCTCGCGCGCTGCGTAGATATCAGTCACAATGACCCGCTCTACGCCACTGAGAACCTCCACGAATTCGTCAAACAGCTCCGCGGTGCGCGAGTAGAGGTGGGGCTGAAAGATAAGCGTGACACGCTTCTGGGGGTAGAGCTCCCGTGCGCCCGCGAGCGTCGCGGCAATCTCTGAGGGATGGTGACCGTAGTCATCGTAGATGATCGACCCGCTCTCCGTGCTACCGAGGTGTTCGAAGCGACGCCAGGTACCCGCAAACGCACCAAGTGCTTCTCGTGCGGTTACGTCATCGATGCCGAGCGTGGCAGCAACAGCACGCGCCACCGCAGCATTTTTTCTATTATGCATGCCCGGCACCCGCAGCGGCAGGAGCACATCGACATACGGAGTGTAATCCACAATAGTACGTTCGCGCTCCGCAATCACCGGTACAAGCGCTGGATCTTTCCGATCGCAGATGATAGTTCCTCCGGCGCGCACCTGCGCAGCAAGTGTTCGGAATGCATCCTGCACGTCAGAGAGATCCTTGTAGTAATCGAGATGCTCCGCCTCGATGTTGGTGATCGCCAGTATGTCAGGGGTCAGGTGGAGAAAATGCCGGCGGTACTCGCAAGCCTCGACGATAAAATACTTACTCTTCCCAGATCGGTAGTTACTCTTGGTTTTTGTGCGCAACGACCCAACGATCGCGGTCGGATCGAGACCCGCCGCTTCAAGCACATCGATGGTCATCGCGGTGGTTGTCGTCTTGCCGTGCGTTCCCGCGATAGCGATGAGGTAGTACTCGTTGGCGACGAGCGCCAACGCTTCGAAGTAGCTCAGTACCGGAAGATCGCGCGCGTAGGCAGCACACATTTCGCTATGGTCTTTCGACATAGCATCGGTATAGACCACGAGCTCTACGTCGTCGGTGATGTTTTCGGCTCCCTGACCTATCGTAACGGCTGCCCCTTCCGCAGCAAGGGATTCGGTCACCATCGAAGCATCGCGGTCTGAACCGCTTACCCGCTTTCCTTCATGCAAGAAGAGGCGCGCGAGTCCGGACATACCGATGCCGCCGATGCCGATGAAATGGATGCGATTGTAGTCAGCGAGTGTAAGGGGCGGTTTCATAGCAGAAAGCGTACCATACCTGGTTCCTACGGAAGGTTGCGTACGAGTTCGATAAACTGATCGTTGCGATCGTACTCATTTTTGAACATTCCAAACGACGCGTACGCGGGGCTGAATAAGAGAATGTCCCCACCCTGGGCGTGCGCCAGCGCATCGTCGAGCGCTGCAGCGAGCGATCCGTGCACGACTGCCTCCGGCAGTCGTGCACGGATCTTCTCGGTGCCCGTTCCCGCAAGGAGTGCGATGTACTTTACGCGATGGGGAAGCATATCTATGAGTCTATCCATGTCAGCTCCCTTGTCGGCACCACCCATGATGAGAACGAGGTTCCGATCGCGGCCGAGCGCCTCGAGCGCCGCCATCGTCGCCTCGGGCGCCGTCGAGTTGTTGTCATTAAAAATCTTAACGCCGTTACGCTCACCGAGAAACTCAAGCCGTCCTGGTACGCCGGGGAACGTTTCTACTCCAGCCCGAATATGCTCATCAGTGAGGTCAAGCGACCGAAGCGCCGCAATAGCGCACGCCACGTTTGCCCGATTGTGCTCGCCGAGGAGCGGCACCGTCCACTCCTCGGGAAGAAGCGAGCTATCGGCGAGCACCACCTCTTGCACGAAGTCGTAGTTGCGTGCCCGTGCAAATGCTTCTGCCCTATCTAAAACAGCAGGAGTGGTCACCAGCGTATCTCCTTCATCTTGGTAGAGAAAGATGTTTGCCTTATCAGCAAAGTAAGCATCCCTGTCTCCGCGATAATAGTTGAGGTGGTCGTCCATGAAGTTGGTAAACACCGCAATCTGCGGACTTATTTTTGATTCTCCGAATCCCTGCAGCTGCCAGGAATCGAGCTCCAAGACAGCGATACTCTCCGGCCGCACACGGTCGAGCAGTGCGAGCGTCGATATGCCGCGCACGTTACCACCCAAGAGCACCTCCTCATCGGTTGCCTGAGATAGCACATGGTGGATGAGGTGGGTAACCGTTGACTTGCCGCGTGTGCCGGTGATGCCGATGATCGGGATGCTCGAGAGCCTCACAAAGAGCGCGGCGCTCATCTCAATAGGAATGCCTCGCGCTCGAGCTTCGGCAAGGTAGATGGAGTCGAGCGGCACGCCTGACGCCTTGAGGATCATATCGCGTTCGCGGAAATCCTCGAGCCGATGCTCGCCGAGCACGTAGGCGATATTCTGAAACTCCTTGAGAGCCTCCAGAGCGGGAGCGAGCTCCTTCTCCGATTTCACATCCGTGATGGTAAGATCGGCGCCCTGTTTTGCCAAAAAACGCACGTCTCCGATGCCGCGCCCGAGCAGCCCCAACCCCATGACGGTGATCTTCTTGCCTTCAAAATAGGTGCGGACATTCATACGATTCTTCTTTGTTTTGTGGGCGTGAGAGGATTCGATTCTTACAGAATCGGTACAGGTTGCCGCGATTCTCGTGCTTCGCACGTTACATCGCTGGCAACCTCTTCGAGTCCCCTCACTTTCAAAACAATAGTCGCCAGGCGCTACTGCGTCAGACTCCTTTGTTTTGTGGGCGTGAGAGGACTCGAACCTCCATGCCTTGCGGCATACGCACCTGAAGCGTACGTGTCTACCAATTTCACCACACGCCCATGCTTCCCTTGCGAGACCACTATATACTACGCCACGCTTTTTTGAAATTACCGCACTGCAGGGTGCGCCATGCTACTATACCCACATGAAAAAGGCACTCGTAACCGGCATCACCGGCCAAGACGGCTCCTACCTGGCGGAACTCCTCCTTAAGAAAGGCTACGAGGTGCACGGCATCGTCCGTCAATCGAGCTCCATTAGAACATGGCGCATCGACCACCTCTTTAACGATCCGCAGGTACACGACAAGAGACTCTTCCTCCACTACGGCGATCTCACCGATGCGGTGAGCATCACCCACCTCATTCGCACTATTGAGCCGGATGAGATTTACAACCTTGCTGCACAGAGCCACGTAAAGATCTCTTTTGAGATACCAGAAGTAACCGCCGAAACTGACGCCCTTGGGACGCTTAAAATTCTTGAAGCGATCCGTACGCTCGGACTCAGTGAGAAGACGCGACTCTACCAAGCATCTACCTCAGAGCTCTACGGGAAGGTGCTCGAGACTCCGCAGAATGAAAATACCCCCTTCTATCCACGCAGCCCGTACGGCGTAGCAAAACTCTACGCTTTCTGGATTATTAAGAACTACCGAGAGGCATACAACATGTACGCGTGTAACGGCATCCTCTTCAACCATGAGAGCGAGCGCAGGGGCTATAACTTCGTGACGCGCAAAATCACCATTGGACTCTCCAAAATAAAGCTCGGCATGCAGGATGTACTCGAGCTCGGAAACCTCGACGCAAAGCGCGACTGGGGCCACGCTGCAGAGTACGTCGACGCAATGTGGCGTATGCTCCAGCAAGACACGCCGGAAGATTTCGTAATCGCTACCGGAGAGACACACTCGGTACGTGAGTTTGTGGAAGCATGCTGCCGTGAACTGGACATACCTCTCCAGTGGGATGGAGAAGGCGTAGACGAGCGCGGTATCAATACAACAACTGGCAAAACCATACTCTCCATTAATCCCCGTTACTTTCGACCGACGGAGGTGGATCTCCTCTTGGGCGACGCAACAAAAGCGCGTGAGCGGCTCGGTTGGATCCCGCGCACTACATTTCGAGACCTTGCCGCGCAGATGACAGCTCACGACCATGCGCTGATCCAGGCAGGCAAGGATATCCTCTACTAGCACCCATGCCTCAGGACGCACCAGTATACGTTGCCGGACACCAGGGTCTTGTCGGCTCAGCCATCGTCCGCGCCCTCCGGAAAGCCGGCTATACAAACCTCTTCACCCGCACACGCCATGAGCTCGACCTACTCGATGCGCAAGCGGTCGCTGCGTTCTTCGCTACAGAAAAGCCCACGTACGTATTCCTGGCCGCGGCAAAGGTAGGAGGCATTCTTGCAAACAAGGAACACCCTGCAGAGTTCATTCGCGAGAATCTCGCCATTCAAAGCAACGTCATCCATAGTGCCTACGAGAGTGGCGCCCGAAAGCTTCTCTTTCTTGGCAGCTCCTGCATCTACCCGAAGCTCGCTCCGCAGCCCATACATGAATCGAGCCTCCTTACCGGCCCCCTTGAGCCGACCAATAGAGCGTACGCAGTCGCAAAAATTGCCGGCATCACCACGTGCCAGTCATACAACGAACAGTACGGCACAAACTTTATCAGTGTCATGCCTACCAACCTTTACGGACCGAACGACAACTTCGACCTCGAGAGCTCGCACGTGCTGCCCGCCCTCATCCGCAAGTTCCACGATGCGAAGATGAGCAGGGCTGGGCACGTCACGCTCTGGGGCACCGGCACGCCGCGACGGGAGTTCCTCCACGTTGACGACCTCGCGGATGCAGTGCTGTTCCTCATGAATACCTATGAGGACTCAGAGATCGTCAACATCGGTACAGGCGAAGACGTGTCGATCAGA
>CAZKXF010000021.1:0-6834 GCA_964556805.1 uncultured Candidatus Saccharibacteria bacterium | reverse complement strand
CGCATTGCTCGTCGAGATACCAAATGAGAGGGGCGTCACGATGCCGTTCTCGGTTTTCTGCCACACACCGTTTTCCTCGCTGAAGCGCCAGCCGTCGGTGCGCAGCATCTCGCGCGCCGCATCGAAAGCCTCACGGCTAGTGCTCTCTACCGCCTGTGCGCCAGGGCCAAACCCGGGCGGCAGCGGCGTCGTAATCGCTTCTCCGTATCCGCCGAGTGCTTTCTCTATAATGACGCGACGGTCGACGACGAGTGAGAGCGCTTCACGTACCGCGCTGCTGCGGAAGATAGGTGCTTCATTCTGATTGAAGAAGAGCGCGAAGGTGCGGGGTAATGGTGTGGTATGGACCGTTGCGGGGATGCCTGCCTCAGCGAGGCGCGCGATGGCGGCTGCGGACAGGCTTCCAGCACTCGTAATGTCGCGGCGGATGAGGGCTTCTACCAGTGCTGCCTCGCTATCGTAGAAGGAAAGCGTGATGCTGCTGATGTTTGGCTTCTCGGCGTGGTAGCCGCGGTGCGGGGCGAGGGTATAGGAGCGGGGCAATCCGGAAGCGTTGCGGGTAATGTCGCGAATACGGTACGGTCCGGCACCGATCGGCTCGCTGTTGTTCTGACTGAAGGGAAACTCTTCAGGTGTCGCATTCTTCCACACGTGCTCGGGCAGGATGCCCAGCGTGAGGTTTTCGAGAAACGGAGTGTACGCCTCAGGCAGAATGAAATTCATCTCTCGGTCGCTGAGGCGTTCTGTCGAAACGCCATCCCAGCTTGCGCGCAGCGGACTCTTGAGGGTCGGATCTTGTGCGCGGGTGATCGTGAAGATGATGTCATCGGTCGTCAAGGGTTCACCGTCATGGAAGGTGAGATCTTCGCGCAGCACTACGCTGTAGACGCGACCGTCCTCCGATACTTCTACCGATTCGGCCAGATCGGGCACCAACGTCCCTTCGTCGTTTGGGCGCATGAGCCCCGCGTAGATGAGCGCCGTCAGATCCTGGTCTGCCGCGGTGACTGCCAGTAGCGGATTGATAAATCGCGGCGTGCCGACGATACCTTCACGCAGCTCGCCGCCGCGTGTAGGAATTGAGCCGAGTGCCGCGGTACTTACACTCACCGCAAGCCAGATAAGCGATCCTACGAAGAGTGCGGCGGCACCCTTCAGCAGGAAGCGGTCGCTGATCGGAAGCGACTCTACGAATGAGAAGGTGCGATCAATGAAGTTGTGACGAGGAGGGGGCGTGGCCATACGCGGGGGTGCATTTCGTGCACGAAACGCACAGAACAGTAATTACACGTGTAGGATCTGCGTGCAGCAGCTAGAGTCGTTAGACGACGAGTGCGAGGAATGCGGAAAGGACGAAGAGGACAGCCAGAACGATGGTTGACCGAAACAGGAAAAGCTCTGCGCCGCGGCGCTTGTGGAAGGTGGCACTAAAATTATCGCTCCCGAAGGCGCCTCCGAGGCTCGATCCGCGCTGCTGCAAGAGCACCGAGGCGATGAGGAGGACGGAGAGGATAATCTGTATGTACGGCAGCACGGGGGCAATGCCGGACGCGAGGGTTTCCATGTCGAAGGTACTATACCAGATGGAAAAAGATGGCGCAATGGATTGGGAATCGCGAGAAAATACGTGAAAAGGAAAGGGCCGGCGCGCAAGCGCGCCGGCCCGGAAGCGAGGGGGAGGTAGGACTCATTCGATTCGGACCTGGACGGCTGCGGCGTCGTCCGGGCCCAACGTGATGAAGGCGTCGTGGTAGTGCTCGATGCCCCACTGGGTCTGCACAAACTGATGGATACCGTGGAGCGATTTTCCTGCACGAACCATATCGACGAACGGCCTCGTCGTGTCTTCGTCTGGACTCGACCGGAGGCGCTCCATGCCATCGGTCGCGATGACGACCTGCCGGATCTCCCGGAGGGACAGGCGGCCCGCCTGCATCACTTCGATCATCCGCGGGTCGCCATTCATCAGGCTAAAGCCGGTCGCGGGATCGTTGGCCATGTAGCGAGAGCGCCGGATCTCTTCTGCGACCCGTTGCTTCTTCTCCTCAAGGTCGAGGCCTATGCGCCGCAGGGAGTAGAGTTTCTGCATGAGTCCCGCGTCTTGTTGGGGTCTCGTGGCTGGCAAGCAGAACGCGTGCGGCTGCTTCTCGAAGAGCAGCAGGCCGTCTCCGATGTAGAGCCAATCGACCTGATTATTCTCCGGAAAAAAATCAGCGAGGATGGCAGTAGTGGCAAAGCATTCTTCGGGGTTGTCTGCATTGAGGCCGGCTTCAATAATGTGCCGGCGAATCGCTGCGTTCGCGTCGCGAGCGCAATCTGCCAGGGACTTGTTGAGGTCCCGGAACGAATCTTCCGCAAGCTGAGCCGCGATACGGCCGCCTCCGGCGGGACCGCAGGTGACTCCATCAAAGACGCCGATCCGGCGCAGGACTTTTCCCGAGCGATCGTAGCGTACCAGGAGAGCGTCCTGGCACGCCGCTCCCGACCCTTGGTGGAGGTAGTGGGATACGTGGGCGCGCATGGCATCCTCTCCTTCGAGAACGGTTGCGAGGTACTGACTCTGGCAGCGATTAGACTATATTTAAGCTAGAAATTCAACTGGTGTCGATGAGCGTTGAACTTCTGAAGGAACGCAAGCTGGTTACGAGCACGTGCGGTATTTTGTTCGAAAAGTGATGCGTAGCGCTCACTTTTAACAAAGTAGGACTCATCGTAGGCGTCGGTAATGAAACGAGCCGCAAGCTCGAGTGTGATAAGCTCGATTCCGTCAAGTAAAGAGGAGCGTTCTGTCGGCGTGAGAAAGGTTGCCGTTTGCCGGTATCCTTCGACCGCGGCACTGCAGATTTCGATATCAAACCTCTGCACCTGCGCGTCCTCTCCTGCGGTGGCGCACCAGCTCCGCAGCGCATCGCCCATCTCCACAGCTATGGTATGGCGCATGATGGTGTCAAGGTCGATGAGCGCACAGGCCGTTTCGCCCTCAAAAAGTAGGTTACTGATTTTTAAGTCACCATGTATGAGACGGCGAGGTAAGGACGCGAGCTTCCCGAGGTTCAATGCGGCGTACTGCGCACGGACGGTATCGGTAAGAGCACCGAGGATTGCGTGTTTGTCCGACCCCTCTGCGTTGCCGTCGGTCTGACGTAACCGTTGCATGATGTACTCCGTATCGTGAAAGTGCGGGATCGGCTCGGGGATAGGAGCGGTGTAGGCGACAAGAGCGGTATGAAATTTGCCGAGAAGTTCGCCGGCGCTCTGCGCCATGGCGGGCGTGATGCCATCATGGTGCGTATCGCCTGCGAGAAAAGTAATCGCCCGCCACCACCCACCCTCGGTACCTTCAAGGAAGCGTTGTCCTTCCGGTGTCATGAGCGGACGGGGCGTGGGTACATGGGCAGCATCGAGGAGCGGAACCACTCGTGCAAAGGTGTCCATGAGCACCGGAGAGAAGAGTGGATTCATTCTTTGGAGAATGAATTTCTCTGCTGCGTTCTGGCTGTTCCGGTAGGTCACGCATAATGTCTGATTGATGGATCCGTGTGAAATAGGCTGGATGGCCAGCACTTCACCCGGACTGAACACTTTGGCAACACTGAGGGCGTCAAGGTTTCTCTGCATACCGAGGTGTCTCCAGTATAGATGATGGCGTATTTTTTGACATAGGGCATCCGCATCCGTATAATACGCCCACTTCGCATACGGCTCTGCGGTGCAAGCACGGTCGTCTGCAGATTATTGGAGGTTAATTTTGATGTGCACGTATGGCAAAGAAAGCAAAGAAAGTGACTCGAAAGGGAGCTTCCCGCAAGCCCGTGAAGGCGAGCGCACCGAAAACCTCGAGTGTCGGTATTCGACCGCTCGGCGATCGTGTTGTCATCCGCATGCTCACGGAAGATGAGATGGGTACCAAGTCTCCGGCCGGCATCATCATTCCGGATACGGTAAGTAAGGAAAAGCCTGAGCAGGGCATCGTTGTGGCGGTAGGGGAGGGAAAGTGGAACGAAGATGGCAATGCCCGCATGCCCCTTGAGGTGGGCCTAGGCGACCGAGTGGTGTTTTCAAAGTACGGCTACGATGAAGTGAAGGTGGGAGGCAAAGAGTACTACATCGTCTCTGAATCAAACTTACTCGCAATCATCAAAAACTAACCAACTAACCATGGCAGCAAAGAAAGTCATTTTCGATGAGCAGCTCAAGAAGTCGCTGAAGCGCGGCGTCGATGCAGTGGCCGATGCGGTGAAGGTGACGCTCGGGCCCCGCGGTCGCAACGTAATCCTCGACAAGGGCTTCGGATCGCCAATGGTCACCAACGACGGCGTTTCGATTGCCAAGGAGATCACACTCAAGGACAAGTTCGAGAACATGGGTGCTGAGATCATCAAGGAGGTGGCGAATAAAACGAACGAGCTTGCGGGCGACGGCACCACAACCGCAACCGTGCTCACCCAGGCACTCGTGACCGAGGGCTTGCGCCAGACCGCGATGGGCCAGAATGCGATGGCGGTGCGCAGCGGCATGGAGCAGGCGCAGAACGACGTGGTAGCCGCACTGCGCGCCATGGCGATGCCGATCAGCAAGGACGACGAGATCCAGCAGGTAGCGACTATTTCTGCAGAGAGCGAGGAGATTGGCACGAAGATCGCCGAGACCATCAGTACCGTTGGCAAGGACGGAGTGGTAACCGTAGAAGAGTCGCAGTCGTTTGGCATCGAGACCGAGCTCACCGAAGGTATGGAGTTTGATAAGGGGTACGTCTCGATGTACATGATCACGAACCCTGAGCGCATGGAGGCGGAATACAAGGACGCGCTCGTCCTCATCACGGACAAGAAACTCTCGAGCGTGCAGGAAATTCTGCCGCTCCTTGAGAAGCTTGCGCATAGCGGCAAGAAGGAGCTTGTGATCATTGCTGATGATGTAGAGGGCGAGGCGCTCTCCACCTTTGTGGTCAACAAGCTGCGCGGCGGCTTCTCGGTGCTCGCGGTGAAGGCACCTGGCTACGGTGATCGCAAGAAGGAGATGCTCGAAGACATTGCGGTGACCACCGGCGGCACGGTGATTACGGAAACCACCGGCCTCAAGCTCGAGAATACGGAAATCGCACTGCTCGGCCGAGCGGCGCGCGTGGTAGCAACCAAAGACAACACGGTGATTGTAGGCGGCAAGGGCGGCAAGCGCGACATCGAGAACCGCGTCGCGGCGCTCCGCACCCAGCTCTCCCAGACTGATTCGAAGTTTGATAAGGAGAAACTCGAGGAGCGCATCGCGAAGCTCTCTGGCGGCGTAGCGGTGATCCGCGTGGGTGCGGCAACCGAGACCGAGATGAAGTACCTCAAGCTCAAGATTGAGGATGCGGTGAACGCGACAAAGGCGGCAATTGAAGAGGGAATCGTGCCGGGCGGTGGCGTTGCACTCGTGAAGGCTGCGGCAAAAGTTGCTGCTGGTATTGAAAAGAAGAAGCTGTCGGACGAAGAGCGCATCGGCTACCAGATCGTGCTCAAAGCGCTCGAGGTGCCACTGAAGCAAATAGCGATGAATGCCGGCAAAGATGATGGCTCGGTGATCGTCGAGCGCGTGAAGCAAGGGAGCGGCAACGCCGGCTACGATGCGGCAAACGACGAGCTCATCGACGACATGATCAAGGCGGGCATCATCGATCCGGTCAAGGTGACGCGCTCGGGCGTGCAGCATGCGGTTTCGGCGGCAGGCATTCTGCTTACCACCGAAGCGGCGGTTGCCGAGGAGCCAGAACCGGAAAAGCCTGCTATGCCGGACATGGGAGGTATGGGCGGGATGGGCGGGATGATGTAGGATCGCTCAAATAAAAAAGAAAAGAAAACCGGCGCCCGTAGGGCGCCGGTTTTCTCTGTGAGAGGAAATGGACTACTAAGACCTTGTGTGGTACTGTGCACGTCACTTGGTTCTCGCATGGACAGGGAGCGAACCATGGACGACCCGTTCTTTCTTATCGCCTGCATCTTGGTTCTTGTGGCTATCTCCTACCACCTCTGGCTGATGGTCGGTAAGTGGTACCTTGCGATGCTCCTTCCTTCCCTCGCGGGAGTGGCGCTGGTGGGCCCCCACCTGCAAATAGTTCAGAGAGAGGAGCTGTATGCTTCGCTCCTCCTACTCCTGATGATGGTGATGGCCTTCGTGTGGGCCATCTGCTACATCCTATTCCTCTTTCGAGAGCGGCGATTGCGGCGTTACTGACGCCGACAAGAAGGCTGCCGGTCAATCGCCCGGGTCCCACGCGACCCGGGCGATGTCTGTTTTCTATACACCGCTAGGAAAAGTGGTACAATACGTACATCCTTAACCCATAACTTAGACCATGACCTTACTCTACATTCTTCTTGCGGTGCTTGCCGTATTGGTGGTATACGCAATCTTTCTCTACAACCGCTTCGTATCACTCACGCAGCGAACCGATGAAGCGTGGGCCGATATCGACGTGCAGCTGAAGCGTCGCTACGACCTCATCCCCAACCTCGTTGAAACGGTGAAGGGCTACGCCGCGCACGAGAAGAGCACCTTTGACGAGGTGACCGCCGCGCGCGCAAAAGCCACGCAGGTGCACGTCGATCCGACAAACGTAACTCCCGAGCAGATCGCGGCGATGGCAAGCGCGGAATCTGCGCTCACGCAATCCCTCGGCCGCCTCTTGGCTATTGCAGAAGCCTACCCAGACCTCAAAGCAAACACGAACTTCCTCGAGCTGCAGCGCGAGCTCTCAGACACCGAGAACAAGATCCAGGCGGCGCGCCGCTTCTACAACGGCAACGTTCGCGACCTCGGCATCGCACTCCAGGCGTTTCCTTCAAATATCGTCGG
>CAZKXF010000020.1:0-6930 GCA_964556805.1 uncultured Candidatus Saccharibacteria bacterium | reverse complement strand
GCTCGGCAAGGGAGACTATATCGTGTCTGCCGACGTGATTTATAAAGACGCCAAGGACGCGGAGATTTTGATAATTACGGAAAACGGCTTCGGCAAGACGACGCCGGTGAAGGAGTACAAGGTGCAGAAACGCGGCGGCTCAGGCATCAAGACAGCAAAGGTGACCGCAAAAACAGGTGGGGTGGTGAATGGCTCGGTGCTCTCCGGCGAGGATCTCACCGAAGGGGAGCTCGTGGTGATGAGCAAACGCGGGCAGGTGATTCGGCTGCCGGTAAAGGATGTTCCTTCGCATGGCCGTCAGACGCAGGGCGTGCGGGTGATGAAGCTCCGCGAGGGTGACGCGATTGCCTCGGTGGTGTACTTTTAGTTTTCAGAAAACCGGCTGCATTATTTTTGCGCACGTCGCGGCACCAGCGTGCCGCGCGTTCTGCTCGGCACATGACCGATCTATCGGACCATGCTCATGTGCCTGCGCAAGGCAAAAAATAATGCAGCCGGTTTTCTTTTTGAAGATTTTGCGTTTCACTCTGTCCACGACCCTGCCGCGCGCTTTGTGCGCGGCAGGGTATACTTATTGCACGTAGGAATCTTTCGATGCGCTTCATTATCCCCGAACAGGCGGTTACCCACTTTCACCTGCGCCCCGGTGACCGTGTCGCCGACTTTGGTGCCGGTGCCGGTTTCTTTGAAAAAGCGCTCGCGCGCGTTGTCGGAAGTACCGGCCGGGTCTATGCGTACGAAATTCAAAAGCCCCTCGTCGAGCGGATTGCCGAAATGGCTCGCCGCGAGCACCTCGATAACGTCGAGGTGCTCTGGTGCGACCTCGAGCATCCTGGCGGCTGCAAGGTTGCGGACGGAGCGCTCGACGCAGGCGTGCTCTCAAACACGCTCTTCCAGCTTGAACGCAAAGAGACGGCGCTCGGCGAAATACGCAGGGTACTGCGACCCGGCGGCAAGCTCTTCGTGCTCGACTGGAGCGAGTCGTTTGCGGGCATGGGCCCGCAGCCTGCGGACGTGCTCACCGAAGAGGCTGCACGGACCCTGGTGGAGTCTGCCGGCTTCACCTTCGAGCGCTCGTTTCCGGCCGGCGAGCATCACTACGGTCTGGCGTTCAGGAAATCGTAACCATCCGTACCTATGAGCGACCTGCGACCATTTCAAATCATTCTGCTCGGAGTTTTCCTTGCCTGTGCGGTCGGCGGCCTCATTCTCTTTTCCGTGTTTCGTGGCTTTGGCTCGGACCCAAACCCCTACGGTCAGCGCGTTGAGATTTGGGGCACGCTCGACGGCAGGGTGTTCTCGATCTTGATCCAAGACCTCGCAAGTGCCGACAACAACTTCAGCGTCGTGTCGTACCTTGAAAAGAACCCCGCAACCTTCCGCACCGAGCTCGTAAATGCCATAGCGGAAGGCCGCGGCCCTGATGCTATCGTGCTCTCGGATAGCCTACTTGTCGCAGAGCGTGCGAAGCTCTACCCGATCCCGTACGATACGCTCTCCAAGCGCACGCTCCGCGACGCCTACGTTGACGGCGTCGAGATTTTCTCGCTCTCGGACGGCACCTACGGGTTTCCAATCGCGGTGGATCCCCTCGTCATGTACTGGAACCGCGACAGCTTCTCGAGTGCAGGCTTAGCTGCGCCGCCAACCACCTGGGAGCAGCTGACTGCCATGACGGTGCCCGCGCTCACCCTCATAGAGAAGAGTCCGAGCTACGAGATCGTCAAATCGGCGCTTGCCTTTGGGGAGTACGCAAACATCACCCATGCCAAGGCAATCCTGCTCATGCTCTCGCTGCAGGCTGGCAGCGACCTCATACGCGAAGAGGCCACAGGCTACGCCGTTCGACTCAACCAGTCGAGCGCAGGGGTGCCTCGGCCGCCGGCAGACTCGGCGCTCGACTTCTATACCCAGTTTGCGAATCCCGCGCGTCCCACCTACACCTGGAATCGCTCGCTCCCGCAAGACCGCAATGCCTTTCTCGCGGAGGATGTAGCGCTCTACTTTGCGCCCGGCAGCGAGTATGAGGGACTCGTAGCGGGCAATCCAAACCTCAACTTCGATGCTGCGCAGGTCCCGCAGGGGAGCGGGGTGGCTGTTCGCAAGAGCTACGGCCAGTTCTATGCCCTCTCACTGCTGCGTAGCAGCGGCAACTTTGCCGGCACCTATCGCGCGCTTGCGGCGCTCAGTGCGCCTGCAAGTGCCCGCCAGCTCGCCGAGGGCCTGGGACTTGCGCCGGTGCACCGCGATACGATCGCCAGTGGGCACCCCGACCCATTCCGGCAGACAATGTACACGCTTGCGCTCATCGCGCGCGGCTTCCTCGATCCCGATCCGGCCGCGAGCGATGCTATTATGAAGACCATGATCGAAGACGTGACCTCTGGCCGCATGCGCGCAGGCGAAGCAGCCAACGACGCGGAGGGAAGGTTTAAGCAATTGATACGATGAGAAAAAAAGCTCTCCTTTTTTCTGTTCTATATATCATGACGTTCTCACTGATGAGTGCCCCGCTTTCAGCATTTTCTGCTACGGGCACAGTACCTGGTGGTAACCAGCCTGCACAGCCCGGTGCTCCGGGCTCTGGCATGGTACCCGGCGCGAATCAGCAGCAATCAAGTACGCACATTCCTGGCACTCCTAGTTCTTACAATCTCCAAAACCCTCTCAAAGTGAATAGTATTGAAGACTTCCTCAAACTCCTCATCACTATCCTCCTCGTCTTCGCGACGCCCATCATCGTATTCTTCATCATCTACTCCGGTTTTCTCTTTGTTACCGCTGCGGGCAACGAAACGAAGCTTGCCAAGGCGAAGGCCGCGCTCTTGTGGACTATCGTGGGCGCCGTCATCCTGCTCGGCGCAAACGCGCTCCTCACCATTATCATCAACACCGTAAAGCAGCTCACGCCATGAAACGCTACGTATTTCTTATTCCAACAGCAGCTCTCATGCCCGCCGTAGCGTTTGCTGCCCCGCAGACCTTTAAAGAGCTCGTCGGCGTCTTCCTCGATCTCTTGGGGTATGCCGTACCGCTTATCTTCGCGCTCACGCTCCTCGTGTTCCTCTGGGGCATTACGCACGCCTGGATCTTGGGCGGCGGCGATGAGGCAGGCGTCGAGAAGGGGAAGCAGATTGCGCTTGCGGGGGTGATCGGGCTTGTGGTTATGGTGAGCGTATGGGGGATCGTTGCCTTTCTCCGAAACTCAGTATTTGGAGTCTAGAAGGGGTAATCCACACTGCCCTGCAGTGTGACTCCAAAATCCTATACAATTAGGCCTAAGACATTAAAAATCTAATCGTGTCTATGAAAAAAATTGCTTTAGTAGTTAGCACAGTTGCTCTCGCATTGCTTCCTGCGGTCTCTTTTGCGCAGACGTTTAACCAGGGCAACCAGTTTTCTCAGTACCTTAACGGATTTATTGCATTTATTAACAACACGCTGGTGCCATTGGTCTTCGGCCTAGCCTTCCTGGTTTTCATCTGGGGCGTGTTCAAGTACTTCATTCTTGGTGGTGGAGACGAAGGAAAGCGTGAGGAAGGACGCAGTCTCATGCTCTACGCCATCATCGGCTTCGTGCTTATGGTTTCGGTCTGGGGTATCGTAAACCTGCTCGCTGAGGGTCTTGGACTACGTACGGAAGATGTTCAACAGATTCCGAACGTACCACTTACTAATAGGTAGCTTTCTTAGGAACGATAAGCTCTCATGCAGCAGGGTCCTCCTACGCAGACCCAGGCAATGGCGTGTTCGTTTGTCGATAAGGTAAACGACGTCATTCTCTTCCCGCTCATCTCGCTCATGATGGGCGTGGCGCTGGTTGTCTTCCTCTGGGGAGTCTTTCAGTACATCTCCAACGCGGAGAGCGACGATGCGCGCCAGACCGGCCGCCGCCACATGATGTACGGCATCATCGGGTTTGTGATCATGGTTGCGGCTATGGCCATTCTGACTATCGCTACGTCGACGTTTGGCGTCTATTTCTGGTCGTGCTGAAGTATAAAAAAGAACGGCACCTTCCCCGAAGGGTTGGTGCCGTCAAACGCCTAGTTCTTGAGACGGATAGGCAATCCGTTGTAGTGTGGTGACGAAAATGCTATTCCGATCGCTGCGCCCGGTCTCGGGGGCGGACGATCGGGGCGGAACGCCACCACATCGATCGAACGATCTGCTCGGATGATTCCGTAGCACAGTCCAAACGAGAGATCGAACTCGATGTTGAAAGGAACATTCCTGACTCTCACCACGGGTGTCCACGTGCCGTGGGGCACGGTGAGATCGACATGAGGCGGAGTGAACGTTGCCCAGTCCCTCTCGGCACCCACTGGTTCGACGAGTGTCGGACACTCTGACGGTGTCCTTAGAATGGTGCTCGTCTCATGGAAGGAGCGTTCTACTCCTATCCACGTACCCGGGGAGCGGACCACGGCGATGAGGAGGATGATCCCCGCCACCACCGCGAGGTACTTTCCGGGCTTTCCTGCCCACAGGAGCAAGGCTCCTATGAACGGAACTCCCAGAAAGAGCGAGAGAAAGACACCCCAGGACATCGCTGCAAAGAGCGGCGTCAAAAGCAGGGCGATGAGTATCCACAGCATCAGCCACCCACCAGCCAGTAGGCCGTACCGCAGGTAGGCAGAGGATGCTTTCCCGTTCGAAAGGCGGGGCATTTTTAGGTACCCAGCCTGAACGGTTTTTGCTATCCCCCACATCCCTCCGCCGATCAGAGCCAGAAATCCTAGTAGCAGGATGAGGTTAAGAGTGGGACTGCTTGTGAACATGTCTCAACCTCCTGTCTTCTTGGCGGCAGCGATGATGCCGAGGAGTTCGCTTACCCCGCCAGTGCCCACTGCAACGACGTTGCCCGAGTTAGCGAGTTGGCGAGCGACATCGGATGATACCGCTACGTCGCCAGATTTTTTGACCGCGACGAGTCGGATCTTCTCTGCGCCGTCGGCTCGTGCGATGAGAAGCAGACGCTCTGCCTCGGCCTTACCGGCCCCTTCTAGGGACAGTCGTTCCTTTTCACCCTCAGCCTCGGTAATCGTAGCCTGCTTTGCAAACCGGGCTTTGGGTACCGACTGGATGCTTTCATTGAAGCGATGGCCGGGATTCACGTAGACCAGCCCCGCTTCGATGACCTTTACTCCCCAAGGAAGTACGGCGGCTTGCAGCTTGAGTGTTAAACACCGGCTAATCAACTGCCAGTGCTGAACGATCTCGGCCATGGTGAGCCTACCGATGATGCTTTTCAGCTGGTTCTCACCGGTATCACGCAACTGCCGCAGTACTTCATGCATGCGAGGGCTAATCTTAGCACCCTTCACATACATCGAAGTCTGGCTAGTTTCTTGTTGCTCGATAGGGGCAATGTTGCGGACGAATCGAAAGAACTGCCCCGTCTCGTCGTCTTCGAGCGCATGACGTGAGTACAAGCTGAAGCCGATGTTGTTGCGATCGTCCAGGGGATTGCCTGTTCCGCGCTCAGCCGTCGTTGCGTAGATCGGCCGGACCTTGTTGGCAGGCAAGTCGTCTTTTTCTTCTCCCCAGAAGATGTCGTCTGCGTCTCCGGGATACTGGGCTTGCACAACAGTGCGGCGTTCTTTAGTGAGACCCAGCAGAAAGCGCGGAACGTATGCTAGTCCCGCACTAAACTGTTTAGTTGGCTCGCCAAAGAAGTCAGCACCAGCAATTTCATCTGTATCCACTTTTCGAAGACTGATGAGAACGTATAGCACAACCAGTAGCCAGGGCAGCAGCGCCGTATTGAAAGGCGCGCCGCCAATATCTACCTGACTAGGTAGCAACCACCAGCCAAGCGCTGCAAAGATAGGTAGTACAACCAAGGAGGCTATCACTACCCATCGATACTTTTCGCTTCGCCCTTCGGCGCGTTCGGTGTGCTTCGCTTTAATCTTCTCGATCGTGGCTTCTGCTTCGGCTATCTCCTGACGGAGGTATGCTTCCACATCGAAGGACGTCGTAGTGGGTGGGGTAGGAGAGGAAGTGGCCGCATCAGCCATGTGTTGACTCCGTTCGTGAAAGTTGTCAAAGCGCCGCGGGGTGCGGCACGTCTACCTACTATAATAGCATATTTTTAAGTAAAAGTCAAGCTTTAAGCCGTATTTTCCAAAACAGCGCCCAGTTGGGCGCTGTTTCCGGGCATATTTACATCTCTGCAATTGCTGCCTTTTGGACTACCGGTCGATGGTTGGGAAAGAGGTCTTCCATCTTTCCTATCTCGATGAGTGAAGGAAATACCTTTATTTCCTCTCGTTCGTCGCCTTCTGTTCGGAGGTCATGGAGAGAAGGGACGTGCACTTTGAAGAAGGTCATGGTGTGCGTGGCTCGCTCTTGCTGCTCAAGTACCTCGAGATCGTCCTCATCGATGCGCAGACCGGTCTCCTCCCATACTTCCCGCACCGCGCATGCTTCCGGGGTTTCGGTTTCGGTGCTGTTGCCGCCCGGCAGCTTCCAGTACTGCGGCGCAGGCTTCTTCGGATCTCGCACGAGCGGTGTGCCTTCGGGAGCGATGATGAGGATTGCTACGGCGTGCGGCGAACGCGTGTTCGTATGCATACGGGGATGATACTACACCTTACTGTTGCGGAAGGGAAACAGCGGTCAAACCAAGCAGTGTGTGCGAGAGAGGACTTGAACCTCCACGGGAGTAACCCCACTTGGTCCTAAGCCAAGCGCGTCTACCATTCCGCCACTCGCACACGCTGCTCACTTTGCGTGGCAGCATCATAGCATGAGGGGGTAGCGAAGAGAATCTAATGGTTGAGCACTAAGTATAACCATGTCATCACAAGTTGCTAAGCATAATTTCTGCTCCGCGAAATTCCGCCAAGCACTTGCGACCCCGCCTCGGCTGTCGTGCTCCCCTCAGGTCCGCGCGACATGCCTCCGGCTCGGACACATAAAGAA
>CAZKXF010000019.1:0-7981 GCA_964556805.1 uncultured Candidatus Saccharibacteria bacterium | reverse complement strand
ATGCGCTGGGCCTTGCTACGCAGCACTCCGACTACGATCTGACGCTTGTCGTCGCTGACCAGGTAGCCGACGAGTATCGGGAAAAATACGAAGATCCAAGGCACTTTCCCTTGGAGATCGTAGTGCGTTCACGTTCTGATTTCAATACCTATGCCGACTGGGGTACTGACGATGAGTGGGATCGACCTGACTTTCTAGGTGCAAAAGTTCTTCTTGACAGAAACGGCGAGATTGAGAAGCTGGTGCGCGAAAAAGCGTTGCTCGCCCCGGAGAAAGCAAGGGAGCGCGTACACGCAACCTTGGATGCGTACATTGACTCCACCTTTCGTTCCGTGAAGTGCATCAGGAGCAGTGATATGCTCGCAGCACATTTGTTCGCAAACCAGGCTGTCTTTTACCTACTCCCACTCCTTTTTGCCCTGCACGGAAGGCTCAATCCGTTCCACTCCCGTCTTGTGGCGGAGTTGAGTAACTATCCACTTGAGTATTTAGCATGGGACACAGAGGTATTTTTAGAAAAGCTTAAGGCAATCCTTGAGCGCGCGGACCTTGAGGCGCAACAGGAAATATTGCACGCGGTTGAGGGTATTGCAATTCGACAAGGCTTTGCATCAAGCATAGAGGATTGGGGAGGCAAAGATAAATGGGCGATGACGTACCAACCAGAGGGGTGATGTGAATCCAATCTAATCCTATTTGAATGCTGTCAAGATTTGCGTATAGAGCAGTGGAATAAGGAACAGCATCATAAACACGGCGTGGAGGACCATCACTCTATTAGCAGAAATGATCTTGATCTGTGCTAAATACCGCACCGTCTCAAGCCAAAGCAGGGAAATGTTGATAAAGAGAAGCGCAACCAGCACCCACGATGTCATGGTAAGAAAACCGCGGTCGTACAGCCCGTATGCCGTGAGGAGCGACAACACCACAAATCCGAATTCGTACAAAAGTTCCGAAATCGGTTTTACCGCTACTTTCACCTGTGCCGTCGCTGAAAAGCTAATTGCCCATGCAGTCCAGGTAACGAAGGCAACGTACAAAAGTATGAGCCAATCCGTTCCTTGGATATGCCTCGAGAAGACCTGGTCATAGAAGCATGCCCACGCGAGAAACGGGAAAATCTTAAACGAAATAACTGCAACCCGCGACCTTCCTGGCCTCATCTTGCTGATGGGAGGCAGTACACATAGCGCCACGTACGTAAAGGCGGTATTTGCATACACCAAGTTGATAGCGAGCAGCCGATAGAGATCTTGAGACGTTATGTCACTGAGAATAATGAACAATAGTATGTAAACCGGTACATGTATGCTGAGCAAGTACAACGCAAAATTTCGTATTTCCATAGGTCAATCACTATATTACCACCACTACACTTCTTGATGCGGGCGTGCTCTTACTTATACTTCCGCAAACGGAAAAGCCCTCTCGATGGTTTGTAGACCTGGTCGGGAAATTTTTCGACAAGTTTCCACACGCAGCCGTTCACCGTTTTCGGGTGAAAGGTGGAATCTGAGGCCTCAATTTTTGTAAGGAGTTCCGACCAGCGCAGGCCTTCTGGGTGTCGCGCTAAGAGCTGCAGCGCTTTTGCACGTATACGTCCGGTAATAGTAGTAGGCTGTCCACGACTGTTCTTTTTTAGCTTTGGCATGTTCACATCTTCGCCGGATTTCTGTACTTCTGCAAGCCTTATCGACGCAACAATTTGTGATTTTTAATCGTGCGGGGTACTGTTAGAAAGAATCGAAAAACTAGGTCACACGGCAAGAAATGCAAAGTATGAAAAACGTGCTCATTATCGGTGGAATTATCACGCTCCTCATTGCAGGGGGCATCTGGTGGCTAAGTGTGCGGCAGCCGCCGAGCGAATCTGTCGCGCTAGATGACGCGGAGGTTATCGCTACAAGCGGACTCCACTGGCATCCGCAGCTTAGGATCTACGTCAACGGCGAGCCGCGAGTGATCCCCCCGAATATCGGCGTTGGCATACAGCACGCTTCCATGCCCACCTACGACCCGGCCATGCGCATGATGGCGATACATACCCACGAGGCAGACGGCACCATTCACTTCGAGTTTCCAGGGCGCGTGACGCGAGAGGATACCAGGCTCGGCAACTTCTTCACGATCTGGGGCAAGGACCTGATGGAGTTCGGCTCGCGCGTCACCATGACCGTAAACGGCGTAGAGAATGGAGAACTCGGAGCGTACGAAATGAAGGATGGCGATGTTATTGAACTTCGGTACGAGTAAACGGCGCTCGCAGCATTACGTCCACGTGGATCTTCAACAGTTGAGCGCCTTGCGCCAGCCGGCATCAAGCGCTTCCTTTTCAGAGCAGAACCACCGTTCGCCGGCTGACTCATTGATGACCGTTTTTTCATACGATTTGCAGCCTATGAGATGGTATATCTTTTCCTTTCCCGAGCTGATATTGCCTTTGATGGTGCAGGAAGCCGAAGGCGCACCGCTTGCGCCTGAGGTACTCGGCGTTGACACGGTACTTGCAGGCGGGCTGCTTGCGCAGACATCGCCCCACAAGCCTCGCCTGGCCTCCCGTGCTTCCTTTTCTGCGCGCAGAAAATCGTCGGTATGCGAAACGTCAGGCGGGTAGGTTGAAGCGTGTGCGTATCCGCCGAGAACGAGCGTATGGTTCACGAAGGTCTCTCCGACGTAGACGTACCGCAGCAGCCGGCCATACTTGTCAGTCTCGCTCACGTCCTTCTTAAGCTGCACGTACTTGTTTTCAACGAGCGCTCTGTTTTTTGCCGATGCCTCGGCACCGAAGCAGCCTACGGGCTTTGAGGGGTGGACGGTCTCCGGCGTGTCGATCCCGATGTAGCGGAGGGTTTTTGTCACGCCGTCGATCGAGACCTCGATGGTATCGCCGTCGATCACGCGCACGACGCGGTAGGTAGTACCTTCGGCGGCACGCGATTTTTCAGGAGACGAACGTACAGCTTCAAGGACAGGGGATCCTTCTGCCGTCTGGAGCTCATCTTTCTTCGGTGGCTGCGGTGGGAATGATTGTTCTTCTGCCGTGTGAGCAGGCGAGGGCGCCGCCGGTACGGGATGCTCTGCGGCCTGCCAGGAAAAGACCAAGAGCGAGAGAACGAGGAAGGGAAGGAGGAGGTAGCTCACACTGCAATTCTAGCATTTCTGACGGTACCGTACGGTCAGAGCGGTACGGAAAACCGCGCGAGAAGGCCTGGTTCCCACCTATGCAAGGTGGCGTATACTACTCGGGTATGAAATATGCACTTATCGTTCTCGGCATTGTTCTCGTGGTTAGTGGCGCTCTGTGGCTGGCAGCTGATGCGCTGAGACGCTTTATGTACACGCCGACTGAGAGCACGGTTCCCCAAAGGATTGCAGAAGAGGAGGAACAGGAGGATGTCGTGGTGGTGGCTGAAAATCTCTCCGTGCCCTGGGACATTCTCTTTCTGCCCGACGGAAGGCTCTTGGTACCTGAGCGCACCGGTACACTGGCGCTCATCGCCAACGGTGCGACGGCGCGTATCGAGGTACCCGGCGTGGCGGCGCGTGCCGAGAGCGGCCTTCTCGGAGCGGTTCTGCATCCGGACTTTGCCGAGAGTCGCTTGCTCTACCTCTACATGACGCACGAGGTCTCTGGCGGCACGCAAAATCGCGTCGTTCGCTATCGCTTTGAAAACGACGAGCTCAGCGAACCCCGTACCATTATCGAAGGAATCCCCGGAGCGCCGTACCACGACGGCGGCCGCATGGCCTTTGGTCCCGACGGCCTTCTCTACATCACCACTGGCGACGCAGGCGTGGAAGCGAGTGCGCAAAATCGTGAATCGCTTGCCGGCAAGATTCTGCGTCTCAACGACGATGGGAGCGTGCCTGAGGGCAACCCCTTCAATTCACCCATCTACTCGTATGGTCACCGCAACCCCCAGGGACTTGCGTGGGACGAAGACGGGCAGCTCTGGGCTACCGAGCACGGTCGCTCAGGCATCCGGAGTGGCCTCGATGAGCTCAACCGTATCGAGGTCGGCGGCAACTACGGCTGGCCGACGATCGAGGGCGACGAGGCACAAGAGGGGCTCATTTCATCCATCCTGCATTCGGGCGCGACCGACACCTGGGCACCGGCCAGCCTGCTCTACCGCGAGGGTACCTTCTACTGGGGCGGCCTGCGCGGCGAGGCGCTTTACGCTGCGCGCCGCGATGGCGAGGGTGTAACCGACCTGCGCGCGCACTTCAAGGGCACCTACGGCCGCATTCGGGCAGTGGTAGAGGGGCCGGATGGCCGCATCTACATCTCCACCTCCAATACTGACGGCCGCGGGGGCAAGCAGGAAGGGGACGACAAAATTATCTCGATAGATCCTGCGTATTTGGAGCGGCAGTGAGCGTATTCACACTAGTTTCCCCAGCTTCTCCTGGAGTTGTCTACAGAGAAATCCAGATAAATCCACAGGGTTTTCCACAGGATTTTAACTAAGGGAAAGGCCGAGCGCGGGGCTCGGCCGGGTGGAAGAACGGGAGGTGTTGAGCGCCTACTTTTTCGGTCGCAGGCCCTCGGGCAGGTCCCTGACGAGGAAATAGGGATTGTAGTTGTCGAGCATCTGATGGCGGATGCTCACTACCTCGACCTTTTGCCCGTCGAGAATGAAGGTGCGTGCCGTAAGCGGCACGACGGTAACTAGGTCGCCCGCCGGGATGTCGGGGCCCCGGTAGAGCATACCGGGCTTTCCCTCCCGGTAGTAGGGAATGGGATGGGGCAGCTTGAAGCAGCTGGTGGGCATGCGGTGCTCCCTGGTTGCAGCTAATGTATACTATAGCATATTTAAACAGAAAAGTAAAGCCCGCGGCCTTCGGCCGCGGGCCCTGTTGGCGCGAGGATTTTTCTCGTTACCTCGCCTTGAGGTGGACGTAAATGTCTTCGAGGGCACGAACCGCATCGCCGGCGGAGATGTTGTTCTGGTGGTACTTGATATTGGTGCAGTCGCCCGCAGCCCAGATGCCCGGCATGGACGTAGCTTGCGTCCATGGGTCGATCTCAATGCGCTTGTACGCGTCTACCTTCACCAGGTTCTCTATAAAACCCGTGTTGGGTACGAGCCCGATCTCAACGAAGATGCCGCTTGTGGCAAGCTCCTTCTCTTCGTCCGTTGCTTTATCTTTATACCTGATGCCGGTCACGAAGGTTGCACCGATAATCTCGATCGGCTCGGCATTGAGGATGCTGGTCATGTTCGGATGCGAGAGCACCTTCTCAACGGTTACCGGATCGGCCTTGAATGCCGGCCCGTGCTGCAGAAGCGTCACGCTCTTGGTGTAGGCGAGGAGCTGTGCGGCAGTCTCGAAGCCTGCATTGCCGCCGCCGATCACCACGACGTCCATGCCTGAAAAGAGCGGACCGTCGCAGGATGCGCAGTAGGTGAGGCCTTTGTTGTCGAAGGTCTCGGCGCCCGGAACTGCAAGCTTGCGCCGCTCGGATCCCGAGGTGACGAGCACGGCACGCGCACTACGCGTCTCACCGTTATCGAGTGTTACCGCAAAGCCTTCCGGCGCTTTTTCCACGTTGGTAACGAGGACGTTGCTCGTGATGCTCACTACGTCTCCGGCGTACATCTCAAGGTGATTTTTGAGCATCTTTGCAAACTCCTCGCCGCTCACCGACGGAGTGCCGATCCAGTTTTGGATGTCCGCGGATACGGTGCTCTGACCGCCCCACTCTTTTGTGATGAGTTCGCTTCTGAGCTGCTTGCGTGCGGCATATACGCCGGCGGCTACGCCGCCCGGTCCGCCGCCAATGATAATGAGATCGAGCATACCGGCGCTTCGTGACTAACGACTAATACAAAAGTTCGTACAGCATACCATACAACGCCAAACGACCCTGCGCTCGCGCAGGGTCGTTTGTTTCGTACAAAATTACTTCAGCTTGCTACGCCGCAAAAATGCCGGACGGGCGCAAGTTACTAACTCGCTACGCTCCTAAGTACTTGCTGCCCCGGCTCGCTGATTCGTCGCACTAGGAAAAAGGTGCTCCTCATATCGCCCCGCCCCGCGGTTCCCGCTATTTTAGCTTGCTGCGCCGCAAAAAAGCGGGAACCGCGCCCCAGTCGTCATCATCGTCCTCGTCTTCCTCAACGGGGCGGGGTTCAGGCTTTTTCTCGTCGCGTCGCGTCGCCGGTGAATCTTCGACATCATCGTCTTCTTTCACTGCTGGCTTGCGGGGACCACCGAGCGAGTTGAAGATGCGGCCGCGCACCGGAGCCTCCTCTTCTTCGCTCTCAATAACGCTGCGGTGCGGCACGCTCACCACGGCCTGGCCGTGCGGCTGGCCAACCTCGGGGAAGCCGGTGGCGATCACCGTCACCTTCACCTCATTCTTCTTGAGTTTGTCGTCGCGGACCGCACCGAAGATCACCTTAGCGTGCGGATCGATGGATTCAGTAATGGCACGGGCCGCATCCTGTACCTCGAGCATGCCGAGGTCATCGTTGCCGGCAATCGCAAAGAGGACACCCTTGGCGCCGGTGATCGACACCTCGAGGAGGGGAGAGTTGATGGCAAGCTGCGCGGCTTCTTCCGCCCGCTTCTCGCCCGAGGCGACGCCGACGCCCATGAGCGCGGAGCCAGCGTTTTCCATCACCGACCGGATATCGGCAAAGTCGACGTTGATGATACCGGGCATGGTGATGAGATCGGAAATACCCTCAACTGCCTGCTTGAGCACGTCGTCACACATCGCGAATGCGTTTTTCACGGTGGTCTGCTTGTCGACAATGGCGAGCAGTCGGTCGTTCGGCACGGTAATGAGCGCGTCCACCTCCTTCTTGAGCGCCTCGATGCCCTGCATGGCAAGCCGCATGCGTTCCTGGCCTTCAAAGGAGAAAGGCTTGGTGACCACTCCAACCGTGAGCGCTCCTGATTCTCGCGCAATCTTTGCAACTACCGGTGCCGCGCCGGTACCGGTGCCGCCACCCATGCCGCCGGTGATGAAGATCATGTCAGAGCCCTTGAGTGCGTTGGCGATCTCCTCGCGCGTTTCTTCCGCGGCGCGGCGGCCCATGTCGGGATTACCGCCGGCGCCGAGTCCGCGCGTGAGGTTTTTTCCGATGTGAATCTTTTTCTTCGGGAGCGAGTTGTGCAGGTCTTGCGCGTCGCTATTGATTGCAATGTACTCTACGCCGTTGACCTTCGTGCTGATCATGTGATTGACCGCATTGTTCCCCGATCCGCCGATTCCGACCACGCGAATGCGTGCGAACGATTCGACATCAGATTTTACCTGTTCCATATACTTGCTTGTAGTATCGCCAAAGGCTCGTAAACGTCGTGGAGGTATCATACAGGGATACAAAAAATCTGTCACGGCATTGACAGTAAAACGCTTTCGTGTGTTTGAGCTTGAGGAAAAATGTGCCGTAATAACGGCTCAACGAAAAAGTGTTTTAGGGCAAAAACTGCTTGAACCAATTTAGGAGCGAATTTCCCGTGCTGCGCGCCAGCCGTATGCCGCTGTCCTCGGCCTGCTCATCGATCCCCCACATGCACAGGCCGTACGCGACCGCCCACGAGGCGTCGCGGACGCGGCCGTTCTGGCCGGGGTCCAGCGTGGCAATCCGGGCCGGCAAGCGCAGGCTTGCTTTTGCAAGCTCCTGGAGCGAGGCAATGCTCGAGCCGCCGCCCGTGATGATGATGCCGGCAGGCAGCAGGCCATCGCGTTTTATCTTCTTGAGGTGCGCGTCAATGAGCTCGAAGATGTCGGTGAGCCGTGCGCTCACGATCTCCTCGAGCTTGCGCTTCGAGTAGGTGACCGCCGCTCCCTGACCGCGCTTCAGCTTCTCTGCTTCTTCGAGCGGCACTTTGAGGCCGAGCGCGATGTCGTTCGTGACATCCGCAGAGCCGATAGGGAATACCTTAAGTGACACCGGCGTACCGTTTTCAAACACCGCAATTGAGACAGTTTCAGAGCCGATGTTTGCAAGCACGCACC
>CAZKXF010000018.1:5109-8136 GCA_964556805.1 uncultured Candidatus Saccharibacteria bacterium | reverse complement strand
GCGCATGAAGATTACCGTGGTGGGCGACAGTGCCTACACCATCGGCGACGTGGTGGAGGAGTGGCACCTGGCGATGAAAAACGCCGAGCTCAAGGAAGCAGGCAAGGAGCCGGCAAAAGGCGAGAAGCTCATTTTGGGTATTACCGAGGTCTCGCTTACGCGAAAGAGCTTCCTCTCGGCGGCTTCCTTCCAGAACACCACGCGCATCCTCATCAATGCGGCGGTGCGCGGCAGCGAAGACCACCTCACCGGCCTCAAGGAGAACGTGATCATTGGTCGCCTCATCCCTGCGGGTACCGGTTTTGCCGGCAGCGCGAAGCAGAAGATGATCGAAGCGATACAGGACTCCGGCACCCACCTCTAGGCCTACAGGGCGACCGCGCGGTGCACCATTTTCACCATGGCAACACCCGTAGAGCAAATCAAGGAACGCCTCTCGATTGTCGAGGTGGTTTCCTCGTACGTGCAGCTCTCCAAAGCCGGACGGCACTACAAGGGAAAGTCGCCCTTCACGAATGAAAAGACGCCCTCCTTCTTTGTCTCGCCCGAGCGGGGTATGTACTACTGCTTCTCCTCGGGAAAGGGAGGCGACATCTTTACCTTTATAGAAGAGATGGAGGGCGTCGATTTCAAGGGTGCGCTCAAGCTCCTTGCCGAGTGGGCGCACGTCGAGCTCGTCCCGGAGAACCCTCAAAAGCGCACCGAGCGGGAAGCGCTCTATGCGCTTGCTGAGGCGGCGGCAACCTACTTTACGAGTGAGCGTACGAAGCATCCCGATATAGGTGCGTACCTTGCGCGCCGTGGGGTGCGCGAGCAGACTATCGCTAAGTGGCGCATCGGATACGCTCCTGAGGGCTGGCGCAACCTCAAAGACCATCTGGCGGCACGAGGATTCGGTGAGCAGCTCATGCTGCGGGCGGGGCTCGTAAAAAAATCAGAGGACGGGAAGTCGACCTACGACGTCTTCCGCGATCGCATCATGTTTCCGATTGCAGACGCTTCGGGTCGAGTGATCGCCTTTTCGGGCCGCACGATGTCCAAAGACGCGGCCATGCCGAAGTACGTCAACTCGCCGGAGACCGAACTCTACCAAAAGTCGCACGTACTCTTCGGGTACGACAAGGCAAAGTCATCTATCCGCACACACGACTTCTCGCTCATCGTGGAAGGGCAGTTCGACCTCGTGTTGGCGCACCAGGCGGGATTTACAAATACCGTCGCTATTTCCGGCACGGCGCTCTCCGCAGAGCACGCCGCGCTCTTGGAGCGCCTCTCGCACCGCGTTGTGCTTGCGCTGGATGCCGACCGAGCAGGCGTGAACTCGGTGAAGCGCGCCGCACAGGTGATGCTGCCGCGCGGCATGGACATAAAGGTGGCTGCACTGCCTGAGGGTAAAGACCCGGCAGACCTCGTTGCCGAGGATCCCGCGCGCCTCAAAGAGGCAGTGCGAACCGCGTCGACCGTCGTGGAGTTTTTAGTCAGCGTGCTCAGACGCAACGCGCGGGACGAGCGAGCCTTTCGCCTCTCGGTTCGCGATGAGGTGCTGCCATTCCTGCTCTCGATCCCCAGTCCCATCGAGCGCGAGCACTTCGAGGAGGTAGTAAGCGAAGCGCTTGCTACCACCAAGGACGCGGTTCACTATGAGGTTGAGCGGTTGGCACAGGCGGCCGCGCAGCGGCCGCCACAGACAGAAGTAGATTCTCGCAGGTCTGCAGCGCCGTCTATGGCGCGGACGCGTGTCCACCCAGAACGCCACGGCGAGCTTCCGCGCTTTCTCTACGGCATCATCCTCTGGCAAGAAACAGTAGAAGAGCCGACCTGCGACGTGGCCGAGATGCGGCGGCTCCTCGAAGAGGCGCTGGAGGCTGCGGAGTGGGAAGCGCTGCAGACCCTCTCAGAAGAGGAAAAGAATAAGATCATATTTCATGCAGAGCGCCATGCCGAGTCATTGACACCCGCGGGCTTGCTCGCGGAGATCCAGAGCGCGCTACGGGAGGTTCTGGTGAGTACCTGCAAGCGTCGCCTGCGGGCAGCTCGTGAAGAGCTGCGTCGTGCAGAAACCGCCGGGGACGAGGAAGCGGCAGCTCGGGCTCTCGATGCTTGCACACGCATCCAAAAGCAGCTCGGCGCACTCGAGAACAGCGTGCATCCCGAAGGGCGCTAGATTATTCATGCAGCTTATGTATAGTAGGGATTAAACTTAGAGCCATGGCAACCAAAAAACCCACCCGGAAGGCCGTTCGGAAGAGCGCGCCGAAGAAGACAAAGCGAGTATCCGCAAAACGCGCCGCAAAGCGCTCTCGGGTACGCAGTGCCGCAGCGCGCACAAAGAAGGCCGCCAAGCCCGTGCGGAAAGGAAAGAAGCCGGCCGCTCGGAAGAGCGCGCCGAAGCCCGCGGCGCGCAAGCGCGTCTCCCGCAGCGATGAAGCGAAGGGCGAGGAGCTCATCGAGAAGGCGCGTCTCCGGGGCTACGTAACCTACGACGAGATCCTTCGCGCGTTCCCGACGATCGAGAACAACGTGGTGTTCTTGGAAGAGCTCTATGAGCGGTTTGCGGTTGCCGGTATCGACGTCTTGGAATCGGGCGGCATGCTCGGCGATGATCACAGCGAGGGACTGCTCGATAAGCGCAACATCTACCGCCGTAACGACAGCGGATACGATTCTATTCAAATGTACCTGCGCGAGATCGGTCAGTACCCGCTCCTGAATGCCGCACAGGAACGGGAGCTCGCAAAGCGCATTGTTGACGGTGATGGGGAAGCACGCAACCTGCTTGCTCGGGCAAACCTACGGCTCGTGGTATCGATTGCTAAAAAGTATGTCGGTCGCAGTCCCGACCTGACCCTCCTCGACCTCATCCAGGAGGGCAACCTCGGCCTCTTCAAGGCGGTCGACAAGTTCGACTTCACGAAGGGCTTCAAATTTTCTACGTACGCCACCTGGTGGATTCGCCAGGCTATTACCCGCGCGCTCGCCGACCAGTCTCGCACCATCCGCATCCCTGTGCACATGGTAGAGACGATG
>CAZKXF010000018.1:1263-5099 GCA_964556805.1 uncultured Candidatus Saccharibacteria bacterium | reverse complement strand
GGTGTCGCGCCGTCTCGCGCAAGACCTCGGGCGCGACCCGATGCCCGAGGAGATAGCCACTGAAATGGACATCGAGGTCGAGAAGGTCTACCAGATCGAGAAGATCAGCCAGGACACGATCTCCCTCGAGATGCCGATTGGCGACGATGACGACCGATCGAGGCTCTCCGACTTTATTTCAGACGACAAAATCCTCTCACCGGACCAAGAGGTGGCGCACCGAATCCTGGCCGACCAGGTGCGGGAGATCCTCGATACGCTCTCAGAGAAGGAGCGCAAGATTCTTGAAATGCGCCATGGCCTCATGGACGGCACCTACCACACGCTCGAAGAAGTAGGTAAGGAGTTCGGCGTGACGCGCGAGCGCATCCGTCAGATCGAGGCAAAGGCGCTCGAAAAAATTCGTCAGCACGAGAAAGCCCGGAGGCTGAAGTCGTACTAGGAGAAGTTGGTTAAAACGTAAAAGGGCGCGCCGTAGGCGCGCCCTTTTACGTACCGAGAACAAGCTTGCTAGTGCGCTGCTACAGACGCTTCTGCCGCCTCCACTGCGATCACACCCTCGTGGGTAGAGAAGTGCTCAGTGAATAGGACGAGGGCAAGGGTAGAGACGACCAGGCAGGCAACCATGGTAGGAAGACCCTGTTTCATCCAGGTTACAAACGATATCGGGTTCGCCGTCTTCTCCGATTTTGCAACCACGATGACGCCCGCTGATGAGCCAATCGGCGAGCCGTTGCCGCCAAAGCCTACCCCGAAGACCAGTGCCCACCAGAGGAGGTCGGTCGGAATGCCCTGGGTACCGAGGTAGGTGATGATGGGGATCATTGCCACGGTGAGCGGGATGTTGTCGACGATTGCCGAGAGAAATGCTGATGCCCACAGGATGATGATAGCGGTGAGGAGCACGTTGTCGGCTGCACCCGAGGTCAAGAGCTCTGCGGCGCGCTCGAGGACACCTGCGTGCTCGAGGCCTCCGACGATCGCAAAGAGCGATCCGAAAAAGAGGAGCACAGAGAGCTCGCACTTTTCAATGATGTGCTGAGGGTCGTGCTTCGGCGCCACCACAATGAGCGCAAGCGATGCGCCGATGAGTGCTACCATGGCCGGTTCGAGGTGTAAGAGACCGTGGAGGAAGAAGAGTGCAATGGTAATTCCAAATACGACAAGCAGCTTTTTGAGTGTCTGCGGCTCTTTAATAGCCTCATACTCGTTCATGGCCATGAGGGTGTCGATATTCTCGGGCCGCTTCTCGAGGTCACGGCGATAGATGACGCGGAAGAGGAGGAGGGTGGCGAGCCAGCAGGCAACCGTAACGGGGAGGGAGTGTACGAGAAAGTCGTTGAACGAGAATCCCACCGCCGAGCCGATCATGATGTTTGGTGGATCGCCGATGAGCGTTCCGGTGCCGGCAATGTTCGAGATGAGGGCCTCCGACATGATGATCGGAATCGGGTTGACCTTGAGGATATCGGCGATGATGATGGTCATCGGCACCACCAGAATGACGGTGGTGACGTTATCGAGGATCATCGAAAAGATACCTGTAACGGCGCCAAGCGCCACCATCAAGAGCCACGGATTACCCCTCGTTTTCTTCGCGGTCCAGATACCGACAAACTGAAAGAAGCCGGTCCGTTCGAGCATAGAAACCAAGAGCATCATGCCGAAGAGGAGGCCGAGGGTATTGAAGTCAATAGCATCGACGAGATCTTCGGGATGGTAGAAGTCGAACAGCATGCCGGCGATTATCATCGCCATCGCGCCGAACAGGCCGATCACCGTGCGATGGATTCGCTCGGTGAGGATGAAAAAGAAGGTGATAACGAAAATAGCGAGGCTGATAAGTGCGGGGAGTTCCATAGCAGCTAGGGCTAACAAATAAAAACGCGCCGGTGTACGTGCGCGGGAGAACTTCGTGTGGGGCTACGCAGAATCGTCGATGCCGAGGCGGCTCGCGAGAATGTGCTTGAGACCGCGGCGGGACACGATACCGACAGGGCGGTTGTCTGCATCAACGACAGGTATCCGTGCGCTGCGCTGCGCAATTGCGGTTGCTGCCACTGTCATGAGGTGGTCATCCTCTTCTACGGACCCGATATCGGTCGCCATAAAAGAGTGAACGGGCTTGTTCACCGCTGCACTCACCGCCGCCTCGAACATCTCGGGAGTTGCAAAGTGCGCTGCTATGCCGTCGCCATCAAGGTATTCGGGAACAATAGCGTCCAGGAGATCCGAGACACTGACCACTCCCGAGAGTATACCCTGCGCGTTCGTCACTAAGAGCGTGTTGGTTTGCTTTTGCACCATGAGCGCAAGCGCCTCTTTGAAGGTTGCCTGTTCGTCGATGGTGACTGCTTCTTTTATGATGTCTTGTAATTGCATAGCTCTATTGTGCAATTTTGCACCGTGCAAGTCTAGCACCGGTCCTGCGTAGGCGCAAGAGGACCCGCTGTGCGTATCCTTGGTATACTCGAACGTATGTCTAGGCGGCCGGAAGGAGAGCAGCAGGGTGCGTTTGAGGCGGCCTACGCTCGTCTTAACGGTGCGCAGCGCCAAGCGGTGGATACCGTCGAGGGACCTGTCATGGTGATTGCAGGCCCCGGCACCGGCAAGACGCAGATTTTGGCGCTGCGCGTTGCAAACATTCTCCGGCTCACCGACGCCTCGCCGTCGAGCATTCTGGCGCTCACGTTTACCGAATCGGGCGTGGCCTCAATGCGCGCACGGGTGGTATCGCTCATCGGCCAGGAAGGGTACCGCGTGCGCATCCATACCTTCCACGGCTTTTGCAACGAGGTCATCCGCGCCTACCCTGACCGCTTCCCGGGTATCATCGGCCGCGAGCCGCTCATTGACCTCGACGCGATCAGGATCGTAAAGAGCATTCTCGACCGTGATCGGCCGAAGCTCCTGCGCCCGCACGGCGCGCCGGATTTCTACGTGCGCGACATCATCTCGCGCATCTCAGACGCGAAGCGCGAACACCTAGCGCCCGGTGCCTTGCGGGACCGTATCGAAGCCGAGCGCGCAGAGATTCTCGGCGCGCCTGACTGCTACCACGAGAAGGGAGCACATGCAGGCAAGATGAAGGGCCAGTACGTCAAGGCGCTCGCCGCGCTCGACAAGGCGGAAGAGCTCGTTGTGGTCTACGAGGCATACGAGGCGGCGCTTGCCGAGGCGGGGTACTACGACTTTGACGACACCATACTCTCAGTGGTAGAAGCGCTCCAAAACGACGAGGAGCTCAAACGCATGGTGCAGGAAGAGCACCAGTACGTCTTGGCCGACGAGCACCAGGATGCCAACGGCAGCCAGAACGAGCTCCTGACGCTGCTGGCGGATTTTCATGAGTCACCGAACCTCTTTATCGTAGGAGATGAGAAACAGGCGATCTATCGGTTCCAGGGCGCCTCGCTCGAAAATTTCTTCGGTTTCAAACGGCAGTACCCGGACGCGGTTCTCATCTCGCTCTCAGAAAACTACCGCTCGACGCAGGCCATCCTTGATGCAGCTCACGATCTCATTGCACCGGCGGAGTCGGGCGCTCTCGAGCGCGTGGCCCTTACCGCCCGAGCGTCACACGAGACCTCGCCGCTGGTACTCTCGGTGGCGCCCGATGAAGACACTGAACGCGCGTGCCTTGCGGCACGCATTGGAGAGCGCATCGCACGCGGTATGCCTGCCGATGCGATCGCCGTCATTGTGCGGCGCAACAACGACGTGGCACCCATTGCCGCGGCGCTCTCGCGCCGCGGCATGCCGCGCGTTGCCCACGGCAACGAGTCAGCGCTCGCACACCCCGGGGTCAGCGGCTTTGTCACCGTCCGGCGGGCGGT
>CAZKXF010000018.1:0-1253 GCA_964556805.1 uncultured Candidatus Saccharibacteria bacterium | reverse complement strand
CGCAGAGCCAGGCAACGATTCAGTACTCTACCCGGCGCTCGCGCTCCCGTACAGCGGCATCTCAGCAGACGATCTCTACCGACTCACCACACCACCCTTGCCGCTGCGCGGCGGGCTCCTCGAGCGCCTCTCCAGTCCTGAAGCGCTCGAGGCGATGGGTGTAGACGACATCGATGCGTGCCTGGCGTTTGCTGAACGTGTCAGCGCATCGGCGCGTGCACTTTCGGGCCGGACCCTCATCCAGTGCATCGAGCACATGCTCTGGCGCTCGGGGTGTATGACCTACGCCATCGGCCGGCCCGACGCCTTTTCGGCGCTTGCACTCCTGCGTGGGTTGTTTCGGTACCTCTGCTCGCTGATGGATGCGCACCCTGCCTACACACTCCGCGATGTCCTCTCGGTACTCGATGAAGCACAGGCCTACCGCCTACAGGTTACCAGTGCAGGGAGCGCGTCCCGCAGAGGGGTAGTGCTGCTCACCGCACACCGTGCCAAGGGTATGGAGTTTGATCACGTCTACATCCCGCACGCCCACGATGGGCGGTGGGGCAATGTACGCAGCATGGAGCGCATCAAGCTGCCGCTCTTTGACCGGCACGTTGCGGAGACCCAGGAAGATGACGAGCGCCGCCTCTTCTACGTGGCGATGACGCGCGCGAAGAAGACGCTCGAACTCTCGTACGCACTAGCGGCCCAGGACGGCTCGGTACAGATTCCCTCGCGGTTCGTTGAGGAACTGCGCGCGCGTCACCTGCGCGAGGAGGCGATCAGTGAAGAGGAGCACTCATTTTTTGTGGCGCCGCCGCACGCGCAGCCGCAGCCGACGCTCACCGATGAGGAACGGGCGTATCTCCTTGAACGGTTCCGCACCCAGGGGTTTTCCGTCTCGGCGCTCAACAACTTCATCGAGTCGCCGTGGAAGTACTTCTTCATGAACCTGCTGCGCGCGCCGCAGGCGCGAGCGCCACACCTCCTGTACGGAAGCGCGATCGACGAGGCGATGAAGTGGTACACCGATGCGCGCCGCAGCGGTGAAAATCCTCCGGCAGAGGAGCTCGTGCGGGTATTTTCTGCGGCGCTCCGCCGGCAGCCGCTCCATGCGGAAGACATGGCGACCTACCGCGCCCGCGGCGTCGAGGCTCTCAGCGGGTACCACGCGCAGTACGCTGCCACGTGGTTTTCGGCAGCGCAGAGTTCGGTGCGCCTCAGCGTCCCGTTTGAGACGGGCCTTGCGGCGATGCCGCAGGTTACCC
>CAZKXF010000017.1:238-8219 GCA_964556805.1 uncultured Candidatus Saccharibacteria bacterium | reverse complement strand
GGGGAAAACTCCGCTTACCTTTTGGAAGTACGCGCCTTACAATAGCAAGTGAGGTACCGTTCGCTCCCTTTCTGATACTCGCATTCTTCCTCGTCCACCTCGGCGGCCTTGAGGTACTTGCGGTGGTCGAACGGTTCATCATCCCTCTCTTTCTCTAAGCATGCGCCTCTTCTCTAGTCGACGGTCGCACATGTCTCGCACGACGCGCGGCTTCTCACTGATCGAGCTCTTGGTGTCACTCGCCATAATCGCCCTCATTACAGCTACAATTCTTGCACGGTACTCGGCGTTCAACAGCACGGTGCTCCTTAAAGATCTCGCGTATGAGGTCGCTCTCTCTCTGCGAGAAGCACAGAGCTACGGTGTGAGCGTGCGAGGGTCAGGCGGCTTTTTCAACCGTACGTACGGCATGCACTTTGCGCCGAATGCCACAAGCTACACGCTCTTCAGCGATATCAACGGCAATGGTCGCTACGACAGTGGTGAGGCGATCACGACCTACCAGATAGGGAACAACAACCGCATTGGGAATCTCTGCGCCAACACGAACTGCAGTCTTACAGCCCTCGATGTGATGTACCGCCGCCCTGAGCCGGACGCCCTCTTCTTTAGCACGCCGAACGTCAGTGGCATCACCTCAGCGCGTATCGTGGTCTCTGCACCGAACGGAGCATCCCATACAGTGTTCGTCTACCCGACTGGTCAAATTTCGATAGAGTAATATGCACCGCATACGCACCAAAAAAAATGTAGCGCAGGGCTTCTCACTGATCGAGCTCTTGGTATCGGTGGCCCTCTTTACGATTGTGATGGTCGTATCGGTCGGCACCCTCTTGGCGCTCGTCGACGCCAACCAAAAGGCGCAGACTCTGAAAGTGGTGATCAACAACCTTAACTTCAGCCTCGACAGTATTACGCGCTCGATGCGTACCGGGTACGCCTTCCACTGCGCTACCGGCAGCATATCGTCTCTGCCGACCACGCCGGCAGACTGCTCAGGCGGCGGTCGGTCGGTGAGCTTCACTGATGACCACGGTCAGCGGATCGGTTTCCGATTCAATACCTCCACCGGTACCATCGAGCGCTGTATGACGGATTGCTCAAATGCAAGCAACTGGATTGGATTGACCTCACGCGACATCACAATAGAAGATGCACGGTTCTACGTCACGGGAGCGCTTCCTGGCGACAACCTGCAGCCGATGGTGACCATCACGGTGCGAGGACAGGCGGGGGCGCGGGTAGCCACCGAGTCGAACTTTGAGGTCCAGACGTCGGTAACCCAGCGAGTATTGGATCAATAGTATGAACCGGCTTTCTTACAACAGCATGCACCTCAGGAGCGACAAGCGCGGCTTTACCTCTTACAGAGGCAGTACGCCATGCGGACAGATTCATTCGCTCCGCTCTGAATCTGCCTCGCATGGACCGGTGAAGCCGCAACGCGGCTTCACCCTTATCGAAACGCTGGTGGCCATCACCGTCCTGCTCGTTGCTATCGGTGGACCGATGACGATTGCCGCCCGGGGCTTGCAGACGGCATTTTTTGCCCGCGAGCAAATAACGGCACAGTACCTTGCACAAGAGGGAGCCGAGTACGTGCGGTGGGTCCGCGACACAAACGAGCTGCAAGGTCGCGGATGGCTTACGGGTCTCAGCGCCTGCGGCAGCGCGCGCGGTTGCCGCTTTGATATGCGCAATACCGCGAACGTGCCGGCTTGCTCTGCGTCCGGAGCTCAAAACCGCCTGCGCCTTGATGGAGGAACTTTCGGCACTGCGCGCGGCATGTACTACCATGGCAATGGCGGCACGGAGACGTTCTTTGAGCGCTGCATGCAAATCACCGAAACGGTAGCAAATCGCGAGGCGCTCGTAACGGTCACGGTCTCGTGGCCCAGCGGTCTCTTCGGACAGACACGCTCAGTGGTGGTGCAGTCGAGCGTTTTTAACCAGTACGACAACAACTAGCTATGCATCGCACGCACACGATCGAACAGGCAGGGAAAGAGAACCGCGGGTTTACGCTCTTGCTCTCGGTGCTCGTGGCGGGCATCGTGCTTGCGATCGGTATTTCAATTCTCAATATTACCCTCAAGGAGTTCATTCTCTCGGGCATTGCGCGTGAATCGGCGAAAGCGTTCTACGCGGCGGATGCCGGCATGGAGTGCGCGCGCTACTGGGACGTCTCCTCACAGGGCGATAAATTTGACGTGCCGCGTTCAGGGAATGCAAGTGTTACCTGCATGGGAGGTAGTGCTACCAGCGGCAGCGCATCGAGCGGTTCGATACAGGAATTTTCCTTTGAGTGGGGGAGCCCGCGGGTGTGCGCTATTGTCCAGGTGACGAAGTACTACAGTACCAGTGCGCCTGTGAACATGGGTGGCAGCCGAAACTGTCCGACAGGGGTCGAGTGCACACGCATCGAGTCGCGCGGCTACAACAAAGCCTGCGGCGAAATCACCGGTGCCAACACGGTAGAGCGCGCACTGCGCGTGCTCTACTAGGCAGCAGCAGGGAATATGGGTATGATTGACCTTGCAGAAGGCCTCTTTCTCTATGGTTAAGAAACAAAAGAAACGTGAAGAGGCCCTGAACAGTGTGCCCAAGAAGGCGGCAGAACGTGCACGCGCGCTGCGCGCGCTAGTGGCCCACCACCAGTCCCTCTACCACGAAAAGGATGCACCCGAGATAAGCGACGAAGCGTACGACTCGCTCGTTCAGGAGCTTGCGACACTTGAAGTACAGTATCCTGCCCTCAAGGGGCCGGAGACCCCGACAGAGGCGGTTGGCGGCGCACCGAGCGAAGCCTTTGCGAAGGTTCGCCATACGGTACGGCAGTGGTCATTTGATAATATTTTCACGGAAGAAGAGCTTGTGGCGTGGACCGCTCGAGCTATGCGTCACCTTGAGAAGCAAGGAGTAGTCGATGGTGCGCCCACCTACGTGTGTGAGCACAAAATCGATGGTCTCAAGGTGATTCTGACGTACGAGCAGGGCAAGCTCGTACGCGCGGCAACGCGCGGCGATGGGACCGTCGGTGAAGATATTACGCATACGGTACGCACCATCGAAGACGTGCCGACGATGCTCAGTGCGCCGGTGTCTGCGGTGGTGGTGGGGGAAGCCTGGCTCTCTGCTCAGGAGTTTGCGCGCATCAATGCAGAACGCGCACGAGCAGGCGAGCCGCTCTTTGCCAATCCTCGGAACGCAGCGGCAGGGTCGCTCCGACAGCTCGACCCCGCCATCACCCGAGCGCGCAAGCTACAGACCTTCATCTACGACATCGACTACTTTGAGGGAGGCGCTGCGGTACAGGAACCTGCCACCCAGATGGAGGAACTTGCGTTGCTTGCTACGCTTGGGTTCCACACCAATCCGCACACGGCTTACTGTCCAGACGTAGAAGCCATTTCTCGATACTATGCCCGGTGGGCGCCGCGCAAAACGAAGGAAGCGTACGGGATGGACGGGATTGTCATTAAGATAAATGAAATCAGGTACCAGCAGGCGCTCGGGTACACCGCTAAGGCGCCGCGCTTCGGCATCGCGTACAAGTTTCCTGCGGAGCAAGCCACGACAGTGGTTGAAGATATTGCGCTGCAGGTAGGCCGCACCGGCGTGGTGACGCCGGTGGCGCATTTGCGACCGGTGCGGATTGCCGGTTCGGTGGTCTCGCGCGCGACGCTTCACAACGAAGACCAGATTACCCGCCTCGATGTGCGCGTCGGCGACACGGTACTCATCCAGAAGGCGGGCGATGTGATTCCCGAAATTCTCTCGGTACTCACCGATCTGCGACCGTCTGGTGCACGTCGGTACCAATTTCCGAGCGTCGTCGCCGAGTGCGGAGGCGATGGCCGTATTGAACGCATTCCGGGCACAGCGGCGTACCGCTGTGTCGCCAAGAATTCAGCAGTGCAGCACCGCCGGCGGCTCTACCACTTCGTCTCGAAGCAGGCACTCAATATCGACGGGCTCGGCCCCAAGATCATCGATCTCCTCTTGGAGCACCAGCTCATCAGTACGTACGAGGATATTTTTACGCTGACCGAAGGTGACTTGGTAGACTTGCCGGGATTCAAAGAGAAGTCAATCCAGAACCTGCTTGCTGCCATCGATGCAGCCCGAGAAGTCCCGCTGCACCGCCTGCTCGTAGGCCTTTCCATCGACCATGTGGGTGAAGAGACGGCACGTATTCTCGCCGAGCACTTCGTAACGCTCGATCGTATCAGGGAAGCGACGCCGGAAGCCCTTGCAGGGGTGCCCGGCATCGGAGACGTTGTCGCAGCATCAGTGGCCTCGTGGTTTGCCGACAAATCGCATCGAAAGATGCTCGCCTCGCTGTCACATGAGCTCACCATTGTGACGCCTCAGAACCGAATCGACAGCGCCCTGAGGGGGGACACCTTTGTATTTACCGGCACACTCAAAAACTTTTCTCGTGAAGAAGCTGCGGAGCGTGTGCGTGCACTCGGCGCCTCGGTGGCAAGCTCGGTCTCCAAAAAGACGCGGTATGTGGTTGCAGGAAGCGATCCGGGCAGCAAGGTGGCGAAGGCGCGAGCGCTCGGCGTCGAGGTGCTTGACGAAGCAGCGTTTGAAGCGCTCCTTGAGCGTATCTCGTAGCGGCCGGAAGGTAGTGTGCTATGATGGCCCCATGAAAAAGGAGGAGGTACAGCACCTTGCGCGACTCTCCCGCATTGCATTGTCTGACGGAGAAGAAGCGGCGTACGCCAAGGAATTTGATGCTATTTTAGGCTACGTTGCCCAGGTAGCAGACATTTCGGGAGACACCGACCTTGCACCATCGGCCGGCGCTCTCTCAAACGTACTGCGTGCCGACGAACCAAATCATGCGCCGGGCGCCTACACTGAAGCGCTGCTTGCGGCTGCGCCCGATCGAGACGGCGCGTACGTACGCGTTAAGAAGGTGCTAAGCCATAACGATGAAGAATAGCAGCGTTACGGGGAGCATTGCGGCGCTTGCAAGCGCATACCGAGCGGGAACTGTGCGTCCAAGCGATGTTCTTGCGGCTGCCCGGGAGCGCACGGCGGAACTAAATCAAGATCTCAATGCCTATATCGATCTGTTTGATACGACAGAGGCAGCTGCCGCTGCAGACCAGCTCTTTGCCTCAGGACATGCTACCGATGATCTCCCGCTTGCCGGCATCCCCATTGCGGTAAAGAGCAACATTCTCGTGAAAGGAGAGCGGGCGACCGCCTCGTCAAAAATGCTCGAGCAGTATCGTGCCCCGTATGACGCGACAATCATTGAACGCCTGAGACGTGCAGGAGCACTGTTCTTTGGGAGTACCAATATGGATGAGTTTGCCATGGGGTCCTCAACGGAGAATTCGGCGTTCGGTGTGACGCGCAACCCCCACGACCGTACGCGGGTACCCGGCGGTTCCTCGGGAGGGTCTGCAGCAGCGGTAGCGATGGGTACCGTACCTGCCGCACTCGGCACTGATACTGGTGGCTCTATCAGGCTCCCCGCAAGTTTCTGTGGGCTCGTGGGTCTCAAGCCCACGTACGGCGCGCTCTCTCGCTACGGTCTCATCGCAATGGGTTCATCGCTGGATCAGGCAGGTCCACTTACCAATACCGTAGGCGATGCCAAGCTCCTCTTTGAGGTGATGTCGGGTGTTGATTCCTACGATGCAACAACCTACCCCGATGCTACGTACCCCCCGGTGTCGACAAAGGAACGGTACCGCATCGGTGTGCCGCGGGGCCTCTTTACAGAAGGGGTAGATGCCGATGTGCTCGCTTGCTTTGATGCGGCGCTCCATGCTCTTGCTGCGGCCGGCCACGAAGTAGTAGACATTTCGTTACCGTACATGGCGAAGGGGCTGGCCGCCTACTACATTGTGATGCCGGCTGAGGTCTCTTCGAACCTCGCCCGCTACGATGGCGTGCGCTACGGTCTACATGTGGAAGGAGACAACCTCCTGGGTGACTACGAACAGACGCGCAGGGCAGGTTTCGGGGCGGAGGTGCGCCGCCGAATTCTCTTGGGTACGTACGTACTCTCGGCCGGATACTACGACGCCTACTACGGCAAGGCGGAACTGGTTCGCAGCCGTATGCGCGAGGAGCTGGCAGCGGCCTACAAGACGGTGGACATCATCATGACGCCGACGGCTCCGACTCCTGCCTTCAAGATTGGCGAGAAGAGCGACCCGCTCTCGATGTACCTTGCCGACATCTTCACGGTACCGGCCAACCTCACGGGCGTACCGGCACTCTCTGTTCCCTCAGGAACGGTGGAGCGCGACGGACAAATGGTGCCAGTTGGTATACAATTCATAGGACCACACGCGGGCGAGAATCGACTCTTTGATATTGCTACGAGATTCCGCGGCGAGTGAGTACCCTGATGCCCGACGAGAATGACTACATGTTCACAGCCTATCAGCTCGATTTCGAGCCGATTATCCGTTTCATGCACGTACATCTCTGGAGAGGCGACGGTGACATCTCTGCGATCTACGACACGCTCGCTACCTGGTGGTACTTCTACTCTATCGTTGCGTTCATGGTCTCTGCGCTTCTGCTTGTCGGGATCGTATACGCAAAAATCCGCTACGCGGAGCTTGCGAAAATCGAGCAAGAGCAGCTGCGCGCGGCCGAGCACGCGTACCGGCATGCGCGTGGCGGTACGAAGGAGAATACGAAGTGGGGACGGGTGCTTGCGCACGTCTCATCAGACAATCCGAGCGACTGGCGGCTCGCTATCATGGAAGCGGACATCATACTCGATGAGCTCTTGACCTCGCTCGGGTACCTTGGTACCTCGATCGGCGACAAGCTCAAAGGTGCGCGGCCAGAAATCTTTGCCTCGCTCCAGGATGCCTGGGATGCCCACAAGGTGCGCAACCAGATTGCGCACCGAGGCTCAGATTTCGTGCTCACCAAGCGCATTGCTCAGGATACGGTGGCCCAGTACCGTCGCGTATTTGAGGAGTTCAACTTCATTTAGGGTGACCTTGCATAATCGAACGAAGTGGCGTATGGTTTTTACACGAGAACAGGAGACATAGCGGGGTAGAAGAGGGGCACCTCGCCCGGGAGGAAATATGACTCATGGCCTCCCGAGATCTCTTGCGGAATTCAGAGAAGGAGTAGAATAAAAGATACATAGCGGGGTAGAGGAGAGGTACCTCGGGAGGCTCATAACCTCCAGACGCCGGTTCGATTCCGGCCCCCGCAACAAGCATACAAAAAGCACCCCGAAGGGTGCTTTTTGTATGCTCTGGCTGTGGAGGGTAGAGAGCAAACTACTTTGCTCTCGACGGAATCGAACGGGCGGAGCCATGTCGCTTTGCGACGGGCGAGCTCGGGGAGAAAGTTCTTAGCGAGCAAACGTGCGAGCTTAGAAACTTGACCCTCGATTCCGGCCCCCGCAACAAGCAGAAAGAAAAGACCTGTGTGCAGCAGGTCTTTTCTTTTGGAATGAGCGCAGTACCATGAAGGAAGGTGATGAGTACGTAATCACAATGACATATGGCACGAGGAGATAAATCGAAGTACACCGAAAAACAGAAGCGGAAAGCTGAACACATCGAAGAGGGATACGAAAATCGCGGCGTGCCGAAAGATGAGGCTGAACGTCGGGCATGGGCCACGGTGAATAAAATGGATAGGGGAGGCAAGAAGAAGGGAGGAGGTGGCCGTGGGAAGAAACAGAATAAGGCGCCGGCAAAGAAAGGAGGAAAGAAAGGCGGAGCGGCTAGCGCGAAGCGATCAGCGGCTGCAAAGTCAGCCTCTGCCAAAAAGGCTGCCCGTACCAGGGCTAGAAAATCGAAGTCGAAGTAGTAGCGCTATATTGAAGGGGAGGGCCGAGAATGGTATTCTGACCGAGCTATTTTATAGCGCCTCACGCGTGCCGGGGTACAAGGATTTTGTCCCGGCGACGTTCGGAGATATGATGAAAACGAATTTTCGTCATCCTCTTCACTTGCCGGGGTAAGAGAGTCTT
>CAZKXF010000017.1:0-228 GCA_964556805.1 uncultured Candidatus Saccharibacteria bacterium | reverse complement strand
GGACTCATAAGCCTCAGGTCGACGGTTCAATTCCGTCCCCCGGCACCGCATTTGAAAGCCGTTCCTCGTTTGAACTTTTCATCTCTTCGGGGTATGCTGGGCCCTGCAGCAGAGCACTTTTCTGCTGCCATGAAGAGCAAAGTGAGAATACTCACTTGCGGGTGTAAGCATAGCTTGCACCCGCTGCGTTCAGAAAAGATGTATGCGCGCATCCAACATGTTCCTCAC
>CAZKXF010000016.1:0-8434 GCA_964556805.1 uncultured Candidatus Saccharibacteria bacterium | reverse complement strand
TAGAGGAGTGAGGTGACGAGCGCGTGGATGGTAACGGATTTGCCGGAGCCGGTGGTGCCCGCAATCAGGATGTGGGGCATCTTCGCGATGTTCGCAAAGTTCGCATTGCCTGAGATGTCTTTGCCGAGCGCTACCAGCAAGGGCTTGGGCGAGTCGGTGTACTCGGGCGAAGAGAGGAGAGAGGCGAGGCCCACGGTAGCCTTGGCGGTATTGGGAACCTCGATGCCGACGAGCGATTTGCCGGGAATGGGCGCTTCGATGCGTACCGGGTGAGCTGCGAGTGCGAGCTCGAGGTTGTTCTGCAAGCTGACGATTTTTGAGATGCGGACGCCCTCGGCTGGTTTTATGGCGTAGCGGGTGACCGTAGGGCCAATCGAAACCTCGTCCATCTCAACCTCAATGTTGAAATTCTGCAGCGTACGCTTGATGATGTTAGCGCTTGCCTTTACGTCGCCCACGCGCGCCTTGCCTTTATCCTTTTCGAGGAGGGAGAGCGGCGGTGGCTCGTAGGGTCCGTGGAAAGTGGACACGGCGTACCCTTTCTTGCTACCGAGCCCCAGCCGATCGGTAAATGAGGGTGCTGGTCCAACAGCACTTTCGGTTTCGTCGGCCCCACCCTCCTCCTCGGGCTCCTCGATCTCGTCATAGGGGAGGGTAGGAAGCGCCTGGGCGTCAGCCTCTTCTTCCGTAGTGTTGCCGAAGCGCGGGAAGGCGAGGCCGATGTTAAAGGTGAGAAATACGCCAATGAGTGCGAGGGCACCAAGCACGATGCCGGCGGCCACCTCTCCAAAGAGCAGAATGAGCGGTGTGGAGAGCGCACTACCCCCGATGCCGGCAGCGTTTTCGTCGTAGAGTGCGATGATACCGAGAAGCGCAAAGAAGAGGAGCGCGATGCCGACAATCTTTGCGATGGATACCCTCTCATCTTCACGCGGTTTCATGAGCGCGTAGACGTAGAGGGCGCAGGCAATAGGAGCGAGCACGAAGCCGATCCCAAAGAGGTACCTGAGAGCTCCGTAGGTCATGGTACCCGCGACGCCTGCGTAGTTGAGTGCCGAGAGCACAAAGAAGACGCCGAGGGCCGCAAACGCAACAGCGCCTATCGCCTGCTTCGTTTGCGGCGCAACGTCATCAAAGTAGGTGCGCGGCTGTTTTTTCTTGCGGCGTGCCATGTAAGATCCGGGGTGGACTAGCGAGGTACTCCGCAATAATAGCATGCAGTGAGCCACCTTTTAGAAACTGCGATGCAGGATATGTTTCAGTTGCACCGTCGCTCGCTGCCTCCGTTTACGGGCGTGTCTTTTTGGAGTATAGTGTCCGAAAGAAACGTCCCTTAGAATATCTTATGGACATCCAAAAGACACAGTCACTCTATAGGACAGAGCAGGATCTACTCTACGATCCAAATTACTATAAGTACATTTTTAAAAAGACAGAAAAGCTTGCCTGTGCAGTCTTTTACATTGTCGATCAATCGGTGGGGGAAAAGGACAGTATTGTCGTAAGCGCGGTGGCGGAGGCAGCAAAACGTGCGCTCGATATGGCGCTCGCCTCGCTCTCGTTTCCGCCCCACGCGGCGGCGCGAGAAGTACACCTACTCGCCCAGTCACTTGTTTCCTTGCAGAGCCATATTCGACTCGCCCACGCCGTCGGCATGATGGCCACCGATGCCATGGATCTCCTCGTATTTGATGCAGAGAGCGTCCTGCGGGCGCTCCGTCAATACCAGGCTGCTGAGCGCACCCGCCTGTCCGCGGTTGCAGAAGAGGCAGCAGGATCCCCTACGAGGTCTCTGCAGAGACCGCTGCGTGCTCAAGCTACAGCGGATCGTCAGGAACCAACTGACAGGCAGTCAAAGAGACAGGGAAACGAACGGCAGCGGCTCATAAAGGACATACTCTCTTCTCAAGGACAAGCTACGATAAAAGACATTGCGGCACATATTAAAGACTGCAGCGAAAAGACAATCCAGAGAGAGCTAAATCTCCTCATTTCTGAAGGAACTGTACGGAAAGAGGGGGAACGGCGGTGGAGCCGCTACTCCCTTGCGCAGCATGTCTCATAGCCGCGGCGGGTGGAGGTGTCTTTAAGGTTGGGGAAGATGGCTGGTACCGGAGAAAGTGAGTGTTTGCACGGCACAAAAAAGTATTGCCTAGTGATTTAAGGGCGTAAGGAGTGGCTCAACCGCGTCGTCTCCTATAGGTAGAAGGTCATACCAAAAGAGCGCGCGTATTTTTTCTGTCTTCCCCCGGTTTGCCAGGAGGTTTGACAGCAAGGAGCGCTCACAGTATGCTCGCGATGTGGTATGCGGCTCAGTTGAGCCTGCTATCCACATATATATGCGATTGAGAGCAGTGCCCGAGGGTATACTGCTCTTGTGCGTATCTACGCACGCTTTTCGTACGAGGAAACGCCTTAGCGCTCGTACGAAAAGCGGCGTAGCGGAACGAAAGCACGAAGGTTCTTTGACAACAGAATAGTTCAGTAATCAGGGCGCTTCCCCTGTAGAAAGGAAGCGCCAAGTACGATTCATAGAGGCACACTTTCCGCATGACCTTTTCCCGCCACGGATGATACCGGCAGATACTCGGTCCCACGTTGCAGCTACCCATGCGAGGCGGTGTCGATACCACCGTTTTTGCGTGGTTAGTGAGGAGCGACCACGGCGCGAAAGCGCCGTGGTCGCTAATATGAATTAATTCGTATTATTAGTATCAGTTAGCAGTAATTGCTTACAAACTTACAGATATGACTATTGTAAAAATAGGCGCTTCAAAGCTCGTAGTAGCTTTTGTTGCGTCTGCAATGCTCTTCTCTGCAGCTTTTGCACCAGTTGCAAACGCACAACAGACGAATGAACAGTTGCAGGCACAGATCGCTGCGCTTCTCGCGCAGATCGCTGCGCTTCAGGGTCAGCTCGGAGGTTCAAGCACCTCATGTGCTGTCCACTTCTACCGCGACCTGGGCCAGGGAGCAACGGGTGCTGACGTTATGTCACTCCAGAAGTTCCTCAACCAGGATCCTGAGACCCGCGTAGCGGTATCAGGCGCAGGTTCAGTTGGCATGGAGACCTCATACTACGGTCCTGCAACCGCAGCCGCAGTATCGAAGTTCCAGGTCAAGTACAAAGCGCAGATTCTTACCCCGCTTGGTCTCATGAACCCAACCGGCTACTTCGGTGCTTCATCACGCGCAAAGGCTAACGCTATGTGCGCAACGGGTACACCGGGAACACCAGGAGGCCCAACGACACCAGGAGGAGCACTTCAGGGTGGCGCAGGTTCTATCTCTGACTCGTCTATCATCAGCAGCTTCAGCAATGAGGAGGTTGGCGAAGGACAGGAGGATGTAGAAGTCTTCGGCCTTGAGCTTGAAGCAGACGGCTCAGATCTCGAAATCACCGCAGTAAACGTTGACTTCGACAAGGGCGCTTCAGGAAACAGCAACTTCAATCGTTACGCAGACGAGGTATCTATCTGGCTTGATGGCAAGGTATATGCTCGCGTTGATGCAGACGATTTCAACCGCGACAACGACTACGGCCGAACCGTCACCCTTGATCGCGGCGCGATCATCCGTGAGGGCGACACCGGAGAACTGGTAATCGCAGTAACGGGCGTGTCAAACCTCGACTCTAACGACGAGACTGACACGTGGGATGCAGGTATCGACAGCCTTCGCTTCCGCGATGCTCTCGGTGCTTCCATCACGGAGACTTCAATCACCGGCGTTGGCGGCAACAACCAGACAACGACAGTTGCAACGAACGAGCGTTCATTCAGCTTTGAGGACTTTGCAACAGCAACGAACCTCAAGGTAAGCGTTCGCGCAGGTGATTCATCAATCAACACCGCACGAACGATCGAGGTGTCTTCAACAACCCGCACGACCAATGTAGATATCTTCTCATTCGGCGTTCGTGTTGAAGGAGGCTCTTCAGTGATGATCGATGAGCTCGTCGTAGACGCCACAACAACGGGCGTACTTCTCGGCGACGCAATCTCAGCAGCGCATCTCTACCTTGATGGAGATCGCGTTGGCTCAGAGAACATCGCTGTTGGTTCAAACGCAACCAGCATCACCTTCGATGACCTCGACCTTGACCTTGACGACGGCACCCACGACTTTGTCGTGAAGGTTGACTTCCGCAAGGCGGACGGCACCAACGGCTTCACCTCAGGTGACACCATTGACTTGGACATCACCTCAACAAATCGTGACGCATGGTACGTTGAGGACGAGAACGGTGACGAGGTGGCCGACGCAGACAAGAGCGGTACAACTTCAGGTGATGCACATACCCTTCGAACAGAAGGCTTGAGCCTCAACATGAAGTCTTCAACCACGACGGCTCAGAACAACGCGACAACACCTTCATCAAGCTACGGAGAGTTCCGTATGACGATCGAGGTGACGGCTATCGGCGAGACGCTCTACGTTCCACAGACAGTGAACAAGGGCGCTTCGTCAACCGTAGGTGCTGCATACCAGTTTGAGGATTCAAACGGCGATGCATACACCAGTGGCACGACGACACAGTCGTTCACACGCGTATCGGGTGGTACGGTTGAAAGCGGACGAGTACGTATCGACGAAGGTCAGACGGCAACGTTTGAGCTCTACGTTACGCTCGACCCTGCTGCAGCTGGACAGTACCGTGCACAGCTTCTTACCGTTGGATTCAACGATACGAACGCAACGCCGGACTCAACATCTTCAGCAACACCTGCTGCAGACTTCGAGACTGCTCTCTTGCAGATCACGAACTAGTCTTAGCTAGGTACTCTCAAGGCATGGGATAGTAGGAGGTATCGCTCCTGCATCTCTGCCGAAGATTCACAAACAGCCCCTCCAGCAATGGAGCGGGCTTTTTGTGTTGTGCACGTCCGGTCGTCCTTCCTGTACTCCATTTGCTATACTGCTTGCAATGAAGCTCTTCAACGGCGATTTCTTCAAGTTCTTCTTCAGCTTCCTCACCGTTGTGTCAGTTACGTTACTCTTGATACTGGTTATCGGCTCGTACAGTTAACCACGTTACATACCTATGCGTTTTACCGACCAGCATCTCTGGAACATCGTCTTCTCGCTCCTTTTCCTGTGGATGCTCGTCTACGGTACGCTGCTGCTCGACCTGTATGCCGTCCGCGCGCTTGCCTCGCTCTCGCTCTTCGAGCTGGTACTAATTGCGCTTGCATCGTTCCGCCTCACGCGTCTCTTCGTCTACGACACCATCACTGCCTTTTTCCGCGACCAGTTCTACGACGTGCGCGCCAAGCGCAACGGTGCGGAGGTACTTGAAAAGCCCGCTGCAGGCCCCCGTCGCACGCTCGCCGATCTCGTCTCCTGCCCCTGGTGCATGGGCATGTGGGTAACCGCGACGGTGCTCTTTTTCTACCTGCTGACGCCGTACACGCACTTCGTGATTTACCTCCTTGCGCTTGCAGCTGTCGTGACGCCGCTCCAGCTCCTTGCAAACCTCATCGGCTGGAAGGCAGAGCAGACGAAGCGCGAAGTGGAGCGGATGTAGCTTTTGACGAGTGTTTCGTGAGAGCGTATGCTGCAATGTAGCAACGCATACATAAAGACGGAAGGGGAAACGTCATGCGCACGTTCTTTATCACATCCTGTTTGCTCCTCGAGCGGCAGATTCCCCAGTACCTGCGGGAACTCATTCCCAACTGGCTAACCTTTTTTCGAGTGGTCAGCGTTGCTCCCATTTTCACCCTCTACCTGCTGATCCACTTTTCCGACCTTGCTTTTGACGGAGCACTCTTCATCGTGACGGCCTGGTTTGCCCTTGCTGCTATTGCCGACTACTTCGATGGGATGCTCGCGCGTCGATGGAAGGTCGTGAGCGAAACGGGTGCTCGTTGGGATCCGGTCGCCGACAAGGCGCTCAATGGGCCGCTCGTCGGAGCACTCATCGCAACCGGCGCCGTATGGCACTACGCATGGATCCCTGCGGCGATTATCATCATTCGGGAACCGGCGGTCGACCTCTTGCGACGCAAGAGGCGAGACCTCTCGTTCCCGTCGACCCCTGCAGCGAAGTGGAAAACCACCCTGCAGTTTGTCGCCATAGGGCTCTTGATGGTGCATGGCGAGCCGATTCTCGGCGAGCTCGGCGTGGTCGTCTGGACAGCCGGTATCCTCGTGCTCTGGGCCTCAGCGGGACTCACCCTCCTCACTGGCCTCGACTACTTTGGTCGGGCGTACGGATCGATCGATCGTTTCTGCAGGCCCTTGCTCCTCGCGAGCGGTATACGGAGGGCCTAGATGCTTCCCCGCGCGGCCCTGCCGCGCGGGCTTCCTGTTTTATACGGTTCTGGTATAGTGCTTCGCGACAGGCTCATGACAGCCGGTTTTGGGCGGCCGCCCGATTAAGCGGACCAGGGCTCTGGTCCGGCCAGCCGAGGTCTTACTCCATGCGCACTAGCGCAGGCAGTGAGAGAGGTCGAGCCCGTATATCGGGCCTGTTTTCTATCCATTGAAACTACCTACAATGGCAATTACCAGAGAAAAGAAGCAGAAAATCCAGAGCAAGCTTGAGGGTATCGTCAAAGATTCCGCAACGGTGGTATTTGTCGGTGCCAAGGGGCTTCCGGTAGCAGAGACTACCGCAATGCGAAAAAGTTTGCGTGAGAAGGGGGTCGGCTACTTTGTCGCAAAAAAGACCCTCATGGGGCGCGCCTTTGCGGGCGGCGGCTTTTCGGGTGAAATGCCGGCGCTCCCCGGCGAGGTGGCGGTTGCTTACGGTGCCGATGCGATTGCGCCGGCACAGGGTATTCGCACCTTCGAGAAGCAGTTTGCCGAGCAGATTAGCATCCTCGGCGGCGTATTTGCGGGCGTGTACAAGACGAAGGAGGAGATGACGGAGATTGCCTCGATCCCTGCGCTTCCCGTACTTCGCGGCATGTTTCTCAACGTTATCAACTCACCGATCCAGGGACTTGCTATCGCACTCAATGCTATTGCTGAAAAGAAAGCGTAGTTTAGTAACGTTATTTGACTTATATGGCAGATGAAACACAGAAGGATGCAGTAGAGGAGGCCGCTGCTCCGGCCGAGCAGGCGGCTCCTGCAGAAGCGAAGAGCGAGAGTGGCATCGACGAATCGGTTGAAGTGCCAGAGGAGTTCAAGAAGCTCGTCGAGCAGGTAGAGAAAATGTCGGTGCTCGAGCTCCACTCGCTCGTGAAAGTGCTCGAGAAGCGCTTTGGCGTCTCAGCACAGGCTGTTGCCGTGGCAGCGCCTGGCGCTGGCGGTGAAGCAGCTGCGGAGCAGGACAGCTTCACGGTTGAGCTTACCAATGCCGGTGCAGCAAAGATCCAGGTGATCAAGGCGGTGAAGGAAGCCTTGAACCTCGGCCTGAAGGAGGCGAAGGATCTCGTTGACGCCGCGCCATCGGTAGTGAAGGAAGGCGCAAAGAAGGAAGAGGCGGAGGCACTGAAGGCGAAGATCGAGGAAGCTGGAGGAACAGTAACTCTGAAATAACTATATTTCAGAGTTACTGTTCGGCCACAGACGCGCCTGCGGGGCAGGAAGCAGCGTCGAGGCGGGATCGCGAGCACTTAGTATTTTGCGAACACATGGAGCAAAATAGTTAGTGACTTGTGATCAGGTAACGCTCAAGTAATTCCGTACGGATATTGCCGAAACCGGCACCAAAAAGCACCGCAGCGCGGTGCTTTTTGGTGCCGGTTTCCTACTCTCGGGCACCCGGGAGGCATGTGCTATAATCGGCAGCGTTATGGCAAGCAAGAGCGATTCTCTCTCGGTACTCTTCGGTGGAACGGCGCGTGTCAAGCTCTTGCGGTTCTTCCTCTTCAACCCCGAGAGCATTTTCGGATTTGATGATATCGCCCGGCGCGCACGGCTGGTGCGCCGCACGGCGCGCACGGAACTGAATGCACTCGAACGCGCAAAGATCGTGGTACGCAAGTACACCTACGAAGAGCTTGCCGGCAGCGATCGCAAGCGTCGCATCTTCGGGTACACGCTCAACCAAAAGTACCCACTGCTTACGCCGCTCCAAACCTTCTTTTTTGCAACTGCGCCGATCAATACTCGCACCATCATGAAGCACCTCCGTATGGTGGGAAACTTCGACTTCCTGGTAGCAGCCGGTGTCTTTGTCGGGGAATCAGAACGTCGGGTTGACGTCCTCCTCGTAGGTAAGCGACCGACGCCCCAGAAGGTTGAGCAGGCAATGCGGGCGCTTGAAGCCGAGCTTGGCGTTGAGATTAAGTACGCTTACCTCAATACCGACGAGTTTATCTACCGGATTGGGATGCGCGACAAACTCATTCGCGACGTCTTTGACTATCCCCACCGGGTACTCGTGGATCGGATCGCTGTCCACGACGACATTATGCGAAAGTAGGGGACGTGGTACCATGTACTCAGGCCGAGGGCACCTTGCGGGTGTTTTCGGCCC
>CAZKXF010000015.1:0-8618 GCA_964556805.1 uncultured Candidatus Saccharibacteria bacterium | reverse complement strand
GGTACGGGAGCGGCGGGAGCGTTCACTGACCGCTTCCGCTACAGCCTGACCTCCACAACGGGGCCGTGGACGCAAATCTCCACTATTAACAAAACAGGGCTTGCGGCAAATGCCTCATCGAATGATGTATCGGTGGGTGTCACCATTGCAAATCCAACGAGGATATACGTGGAGCACTGCGTCGATACGGCAAATACTGTCGCCGAGACCGACGAGACAAACAACTGTCGGGTCGGTGCGTTTGACATTGAGCCGGTAGACGGCGCGCCGACCGTGGCGAGCTGTACGGTATCGCCAAATCCTGCCTCTACCGGCCAGACGGTCACCTGGCGCGCGAATATCATGGGCGGCACGTCGCCGTACACTTACCAGTGGAGTGGTAGCGAGAATCTCACGCAAACGAATACGAATGTCTCCGGTCTGACCAATACGGTAACCAAGTCCTACGCTACCGCCGGATCAAAAACAACCCAGGTGCGGGTCACCGACAGCGGTAATCGGGTGAGCGCATGGTACACCTGCCAGACGCTGACCGTGGAAGCGCATAGTGATAATGCACCGAGACCAGACCTCAAGGTAAACGGCAGCGACAGCGCCACCATTACCTCAGGTGGCAACGCCGTCCTCACTTGGACCCAGCTAGGCGGACCAGCAACCAGCTGTACGGCAAACTTTGCAACCGGTATCGGCACGCAGAACACGAGCGGCATCACCCGCAATCCAACGACCAACACGACGTACACCATACAGTGCAGCGGTCCGGGCGGTACCGGCAGTGACTCGGCGCAGGTAACAGTAACTGGAGGTCCTGGGTCCACGCCAACCATTACCGCAAATCCTAACCTCGTCGATTACGGCGGCACGAGCACCATCAGCTGGAATCTCAACGGCAATACGGGTTGTGTAGTGGGAGCAACCAACGGCGATCCGCTTGCAGGTGCGAAGACGACAAACGGCAGCCAACAATCGACGAACATCTACGGTCAGACTACCTACACCTTGAACTGTAGCGGGGCTTCGGCGGTGCCTGCAGTGGTTCGCATCCGGCCGCTCTTTGAGGAGATCTAAGAGCCTCCGAGGGTAGGTGATAGAGGCAGGAAGCAGCAGAAAACGCAACGAATGTTGCGTTTTCTGCTGCTTCGGGGTATAGTTGCAGCCACGTTATGGCAATTACCAAAGGAGCAAAGAAAGCTCACCGGGCATCCCTTAGCAAGCGCATGTTCAACCTGCGCCGTAAGAAGGCGATGAACGAGGTGGTCAAAGAAGTCCGCAAGCTCGTTGCGGCTGGCAAGGCGGCAGATGCGGTAGCCCTCATGCCAAAAGCCTACGAGGCAATCGACAAGGCAGCGAAGCGCGGGGTAATCAAGGGAAACACTGCGGCTCGGAAGAAATCTCGCTTGGTTGCAGCCGTCGTACGGTCAGGGAATCGGTAAGGAAGGACGAGAAAGCCCCGCGACCTTCGGTCGCGGGGCTTTCTCTGTGAGAGGTTGATCGGAGGTGTAGTGGCTTTACTTCTCTCTCAGACACGCGAAAACCGAGAAGCAGTTCTCGGTTTTCGACCGTGCTGTGCCCTCGGCAGGAATCGAACCTACATCACAGCTTCCGCAAAGCTGCATCCTATCCGTTGAACGACGAGGGCAAAAATATTCCGGGGGAACACGTTTGTTCCCCCTGCCGCAACCCCAGCAGCATACAATCAAAACCCGAAAAATTCCAGCAGGCGGTGCGCAAGCGATTCCTCGAGGTGCTCCTCTGGCAATCGCTCGGCAAGGATCTCGTCAATCTCGTCGACGGCCTCTTCGGGCAAGGGGATAATAATGAGGGGAACGAGTGCGCCGGCTGCCCGTATCAGAAGCTGTGGCCCGCGTGGGTCCTCCTCGTCGATGCAGAATGAGGCGAGTGTCGGGTAGGGGTAGAGCTTGTCATCGACGCGGACACCGCGCTTGCTTATCGAAAAGGGGATAACGGCCGGCCCCCGCATGGAGACGAACGCCATGAGCACAGAGGCGAGTAGAATGAGGATGGCAAAGAGTACGTTACCGAGAAGCACTGCAATGACAGCGGCAACGATTGCAATGATGCCGAGCGCCCAGTACCAGTCGCCGCTCTTTTCGATATGGTGATGTTCAGGCGCCTCCCATTCGATGGTGCGCACGCGCTGTGGTGCCATGTTTGCGTTATTGTAGCACGCACATTCCTGCACGTGTGGGCGGCAGGCGCACCTGTGTGCGTTCAGTATTGTGCGGAGGGGGCGAGATTCGAACTCGCGGTACCTTGCGGCACTCCTGTTTTCAAGACAGGTGCACTAAACCACTATGCGACCCCTCCGTGTGCATTGGCCGTTTGATAGTATCAGATTCGTACGTGCGCATGCAACGATTGCATGCTGCTGCTGAAAGGCCCTATGCTATGCTTTCAGGCATGCGACTGTTAGGTATTGACTACGGCACGAAGCGGGTGGGTGTGGCTCTCTCGGACGAGCGTGGTGTCATGGCTTTTCCTTACGACACCTTCGCAAACGACAGGACACTCCTCTCGCGCATCGCCGCGCTCGCAGCCGAGCAGAAGGTGGGTGCCGTCGTCGTGGGGCAATCGCTCGCACTCGATGGTACGCCGAATGCCGTGGAAGAGAAGGTAGAGCGATTTGTAGTGGATCTTACCGAGCAGCTCGACGTTCCTATCCACCGCGTACCCGAGCAGTTTAGTACCCAGGCTGCACTGCGGCTGCAGGGACGTACCGCGCAGACTGATGCTTCCGCGGCAGCCCTTATACTTGATGCCTACATAACGATGCAGACAAAACATGGTGAGCTACGATGATTTTGCAAAACTCGAGATACGTATCGGGGAGATACGGTCGGTAGAAATTGTGGAAGGGGCCGACAAGCTCCTGAAACTAACCGTGGATTTTGGCACACCCGATGAAGGTGGAGGTACGGACGTACGGCACATTATCTCTGGGATCAGAACCTACTTTGAAGACCCACAGCAGCTTGTAGGACAGAAGTGTCCGTTCCTGACGAACCTTGAGCACCGCACGATTCGCGGTCAGGTAAGCGAAGGTATGATTCTTGCTGCGAGTCACGAAGGCACGTTAGCACTCCTCCTGCCATCGGCAGCGGTGCCGAACGGCACACGGATCAAGTAGCTGTCTCTGTGCACCATGTGTGGGTTTATGGTGCTGCTGATCGAAGAACACAGCGTATACTGTACGCATGAACGTGCTCTCGCACATTGCGCGCGTGTTTCCGCCACCTCGGTTCCTTACGCTGCCGAGCGTCGGCGTTGACCTCTCCGATTCATCACTGAAGTACATCCAGTTTGAAGAGGCGGGGAAGGAACTTGCGCTTGTGGCCTGGGGCGACATTCCTATCAGCGACGGCGTGATCACTCGAGGTACGGTACTGAAGCCTGATGCCCTCACGGAGGTGCTGCGTACCTTGCGCAGCAAGGTACGCACTCCCTACGTACGGCTCTCCCTGCCCGAAGAACGGGCCTACCTCTTTGAGACCACCATCGAACGGGGCACGCCGTACAAGGATATTCGCGGCATGCTCGAGTTTCGTATGGAGGAGAATGTGCCGCTCTCGCCGCGCGACGCACACTTTGACTATGAAATCGTGGAGAGCGACGACCGTACCGGTCCGCTCCGGGTGAGCGTGGCGGTGTACGCCAAAGAGACCATCGACCAGTATGCGCTGGCCTGTCGCGCAGCAGACTTGATGCCCCTATCGTTTGAAGTGGAGGCAGATGCGATTGCGCGGGCTACTACACCGCCCGGTGCAGCGGGCACGTTCCTTATCCTCGACTTTGGTCGTACCAGAACTGGCTTGGGTATCGTTGAGCGGGGCGCGCTGCTCTATACCTCAACGATTGATATCGGCGGGGTACACCTGAGTACCGCGCTGAAGCAGCAGTGCGGTACTGCCGACGAAGACGAACTTACCCATCTCAAAAACGAGTATGGGCTCCTTCGGACCGGAGACAGCAACGAAGTTTACGAGGCACTCCTTCCTACTATTGCAGCGCTGCGAGATGAGATTGCTACGCGTATCGCCTACTGGGACTCTCGCCATCAGGATACGGCGCACACCATCCAGGGAGTCATTCTCTGTGGCGGAAGCGTAAACCTGGCGGGGTTACCCGAGTACCTGACTGAGGTGCTCGGCATTGAAACGGAACGGGCGGACGTGTGGCAGAACGCCTTTTCGGTACAGACACACATACCGCCGCTTACGCGTCGCTACTCGTACGGGTACGCAACGGCGATTGGCCTGGCGCTCCGCGGCCACCGCGACGATGAACGCTCATGATTAATCTTCTTCCTCCAGAAGCGAAGCAGGCGGTGAGGCGCGAGTACTGGGCGCGAGTACTGGGCGCGTGGGCCCTCCTTAGTGCGGCGGCGTGTTTTGTATGCGCACTCCTCTTGCTTCCTACGCACGTTCTCCTCTCGCGGCAGCTCAATGCGGTAGCGTCTGAGATCGTAGCTCGCGAGGATGCCGAAGAGGCGGCGCAGTACGCAGTAGTGCAAGCTGACGTGCGGGCCGCCAACGAACTTGCAGTACAGCTTGCCAAGGAAGCACCGCCGTCGTTTGCGACGGTGGTAATGCCGACATTGGAACGGGCGCGTCCCGTCGGCCTAACGCTGACTGCGGTGCTCTACAGTGCCGACGCGCAGCAGGTGCGGACGATCGAAGTGCGCGGTATCGCTGCAACGCGGGCGACGCTTGTGACATTTGTCGAAGCGCTCAAGCGTGACCCACGTGTCGCAGAAGCATCCGTTCCGGTAGGTGACCTGGCACGAGAGCGACAGCTGCCCTTCACCATTTCTCTCATGCTTGCAGCAACTGAACATTAACTATGCTTACCCGACGGACTAAGCTATTCATAACTCTTGCAGCAGCAACACTGTGTGTCGCGGTGGCGGTGGTTGTCGGGATAGCGTACGCAATTTTTACGGAGGAACGAACGCTCGAGGCTTCCCGCCAGACGCAAGCTGAACGCGCCGCCGCCGAGCGCAATCTTGCCGCTCTCTCGCAGCTCCTGAAGGATACCTCGAATGCTCGCGCCACTCTCGCATCCTATGTTCTCACCGAGGATAGCGTTGTCAGCTTTCTGGCGCACATTGAGCGCGTGGCGCGGAGCAGTGGGGTTATCGTCGAGACACGCTCGCTTGCAGTGGTACCCCTCGGAGACAGTGAGACCTTTGAAGAGCTGACACTTGAAGTAAGTGTCGAGGGCACCTTTGAGTCGGTGTACCGCACGCTCGAGCTCTTTGAGCATATGCCCTACCAAATGCGGATTGGCTCAGTACTCCTCGAGCGGCGGGAGCAAGGAGGGGAAGGAGGAACGCTGTGGCGTGGAACGTACACGCTCTTTGTGACGAAGTATAAGTAGTCTTCCTATGATTAGCAAATCAGATCTCATAAAGATGGCACGCCACGTCGCTCGCCGGAGCGAAGGGTACGCCGATCCGCGCATCATGCACCCGGCTCGTGACTGGTTGATTGGTCTAAGTGCCGCGACCGCGCTCTTTCTCGCACTCTCTGCCGCCGCAGGGTACCTCTTCTGGAGCAGGAATAGCCACGATCCGTACGGCGAGGTGACACTCTCGACGGTTACCTACGATCGAGCGACGGCAGAGGCGGTGCTTACGCGCTACCGAGAGCGCAGCCTGCGCTACCGTGCGCTCGGTGGCATCGAGGCATCGACCGCCGAGAGCATAGAAGCCGTAGGAACGACGAGTGCGCCTACGGTTGCACCGTAGGAGGGAGGGTGTAGAGTAAGCTCGCTGCTTTGTCCCTGTAAGGAAACCTTGCAGGGACGGCATTCGCAGATGTGACACAGGGAATTACGTGTCACCCTGCCCATTTGTCCCTGTAGTTCAACGGATAGAACGCCGGACTTCTAAGCCGGATATGTAGGTTCGATTCCTACCGGGGACACCACAAGAAAAAGCCGGCGTGAGCCGGCTTTTTCAGTGTTGTGTTCGAGAATCCTCTCGAGCTTTCTCAATGACTGATTTAATGTACCGGTCTTTCCCGTCAGAGTAGCTTTGCCTGTCGTTTGCATAGCGTGCGGCAAGCGTTTCTTTTAGGTTTGTGTAACGCCAAACTTCTTCAGGATGAGTACGCAAGTAGTCACGAAAGAGTAAGTCGTTCTGCCACTTGCTTCCTCTGTAGCGCATCACGTGGAGGTAGTGGGTGCGTCTGGTATCGGGACCTTTGCAGAAGAGCATCTGGTGTTGGAACTGCTTATAGAAGCCGTAGCCAATTTTTGAGAGTGGTTCGATAAGGCTCCGTGCGTCATACAATCGGGCTATGCCAGCTGACATATCTATAATCGGCTTTGCCGCCATACCCTGAACGGAAGTGCTTCCGATATGCTCGATGGCAATAATCTGATCTCCGCAAGCGTCTACAATACGTTTCTTTTCCTTTTCAAATTCCGCAGCCCACCTTGTGTTATGCGGAACAACGGTAACCGTACCTCGCTTTAGCCCAATGCTACCCATACCTATTTTTGTGCGAGGTACTCCTCAAGGAAGCTGATCTCGCGCTTGAGAATGAAGTGGTCTTCAAATTTCTGCGGGGTATCGGCTCGCATGCGTGCGAGCGCTTCTTCTGGGAGAAGCCAGAGCGTTTCCTGACCTTCTTCTTGCTCCGCTTCTTCCATCTGTGGGGTTCCTATTTCGCCTTCGACGTGAGCCACAAAGCAGTAGGAGAGGTGGAGGAGCTTGTACTTGTTGCGGTACTCGATGACCGTGCCAACCGGCGTTTCAATAGCGCATGCGCAGCCCACCTCTTCGAGGACTTCGCGCCGCAGAGCCTCCTCGACGCTCTCTCCTTGCTCCACACCGCCGCCGGGCAGCTTGTGAAAGGCGTAGGTTGCAAGGTGCTGGGTTGCCATGAGTCCCTCTTTATTGAGGAGGATGGCTCGTGCGCTCTTGCGTAGCTCGTAGGGTGTATTGAGCTCCTCGGGGTTGCCGAGTCCAAGGGTTCTTTCGTTGATCTCGGCAAGTAGCTTCATGGGTGCAGTATAGCAGGAGCGCTGCTTGTGGTTCCTGTACAGAACGTGAGGGGTGAGGTATAAGGAGGTGAGAAACAGTTTGAGGAGGAGGTCGTGGACCCTGTCGACTTAGTGAACTATGGAATCCTGGCCATGTGGCTGTTGGGAGGTGCGGGAATACTTCTCGCGCTCCTCGGTGTTTCCCTCGGCCTCCAGCGGTTCCTCGAGGTCGACCTCGGCCTCGTCTTCCTCAACGTGCTGCTGGCGATGATAGGAGCCGTGGCTTGGTTTGCGGCTCCCAATCTGCTGGAGCGGTTGCTGTGGTGCGTGATGGCTGAGCTAGTTGCCTTTGCGGTGGCGCGGGCCTGGGTCCACAGCCACCGCTCGTACGCGGGCTCGACGAGCTCGTATCACGGCTACGTGCCGCGAACGCAGCACTGAGAGGGGCTGGAAAGGGCGGCGACCGCAGGTCGCCGCTTCTTCTTTTTTATAAATGGAAACAAGCCGCCCTTCGGGCGGCTTGTTTCCCTAGGTGCGCGGTGAGAGACGTGGTCACGTGTTGCCGAGCAAAAGTCCTACTCGGCACCCGCGACCCCGCCTCGCGTATTCGCGCGGCTCATAGCGCTCCGGCTTTCAAGTCTCTCCGGAAGCAAAGCAGTTTGCTTCCTCATGCGCACGTGAAAACCCGCCGAAGCGGGCTTTCATGGGTGCGCGGTGAGAGACTTGAACTCCCGACCTTCTCGGTGTAAACGAGCTGCTCTACCAACTGAGCTAACCGCGCGCTGCGTATTTGCTTCCGCACTATACTCTGTTTGGTGTTCGATTTCAACAGCGTGTAGTATGGAGCGATGTACGAAGAGATCGAAGCAATCGCAAGCGGCAGCGTGCAGGGTGTACGCTACCGGGATTTCGTCCAGGGTGTGGCTACAGAGCTCGGCCTCGGTGGATTTGCCGAGAACCTTCCGGATGGCACGGTGCGGGTGGTAGCGCAGGGCCCGCTCGATACCCTGAAGGCTTTCGTCGATCGGCTCAATGAAGGCTCAGTCCTCTCGGAGGTTCGCGGGGTGGCAGTGAGCTGGCGCACGCCGGACCGTCAATTCGACGATTTTACGATTCGCTCCTAGCATGGACATTCCGATTCTCTATGAAGACAGTGACGTGGTGGTGATCGACAAGCCCTCGGGCGTGTTTGTGCATCGCGATGCGCGCGACCGCGGCGAAACGGTTGCCGATTGGCATGGCGCGCGCGTGCCGCAGGCGGCGGGGGTAGGGGAAGCGCTCGTACTCCCGAACGGGGTGCGCATCCATCGGCCGGGCGTCGTCCACAGGCTTGACCACGAGACTTCGGGGGTGCTCGTGCTCGCCAAGCACCCCGAGGCGTTCCTTCACCTCAAGGCGCAGTTCCACGATCGCCTTGCCGAGAAGGAGTACCGGGCGTTTGTGTACGGACGCCTACAGGAAGAGCGGGGAGTGATTGACCGGCCAATCGGCCGCAGTGCCAAGGACTTCCGATTGCGCTCGGCACAGCGGGGCGCAAAAGGCGCGCTGCGGGCGGCACTCACCGCTTGGACGCTGCTTAAAGCGACGAGCGCCTACAGCTACCTCTCGCT
>CAZKXF010000014.1:0-9548 GCA_964556805.1 uncultured Candidatus Saccharibacteria bacterium | reverse complement strand
CCGCCTTGGTGGCGACGGCAAGGTCAGCGAGCTCGTCATGTACGGCGAGGACGACTTTGCGCTCGGTCAGAAAGAAGGGCTGCCCATGGTGCAGCTCTTAGACAGTGCCGGCCACTTCAATGCAGACGCTCCAGAGCTCGTGCGGGGACTGTACATAAAAAAAGCAGAGAAGGAGATAAAGAACGACCTTGCACAGCGGGGGCTACTCTTTGCGCGCGAGAACAACACGCACTCCTACCCGCACTGCTACCGGTGCGGCACGCCACTCATATACAATGCCGTCTCTTCCTGGTTCATTGCTATCCAAAAGGTAAAAGAGGCCATGCTCGCTGAGAACCAGAAAGTCAACTGGGTGCCCGAACACCTTAAGGACGGCCGATTTGGGAACATCGTAGCGAGCGCGCCAGATTGGACTATCTCGCGGAACCGCTTCTGGGCGTCTCCGCTTCCGATATGGAAGGAGCGAGGCGGGGAAAGCATACTGGTCATCGGATCGCTTGAGGAGCTGCAGCAGTATGTGCCGCGCTCCGGCAATACGTACCTCCTGATGCGTCACGGTGAATCCGTCTCGAATGCGCGAGGTACCGTGAGTGCAGACTGTACGGCAACGGAAGATGTGCTCACTGAAGAGGGTGTCGAGCAAGTGCATGCGGCAGCTGCTGAGCTCCCGCGAGATGTCGATTTGATTGTGACGTCGCCCTATGCGCGTACCAAGCAGACGGCGCACCTTGTTGCAGAATCGCTCGGCCTCTCTCCTGAACAAGTTGTCGAGGATGCGCGCGTCGGTGAGGTAGATGTGGCGGCGCAGTTTGAAGGAAAGACCTGGGATGCCTACAACGGTCTCTTTCCCACGTGGTCTGATCGGTACACCATGCACATTGACGGTATCGAGAATCGCAGGGATGTGCAGGTGCGCACCGGCGAGCTTCTCTATGAACTGGAGGCGAAGTACGCAGATACGAAGATTCTCATCATCAGCCACGGAGGCACCCTCTTTGCCCTGACTTCGGCTGCGCGAGGCGCTGACCCGGAAGGCGCATGGCGAATACACGAAGAAGAGAAGTATCTTGAAAACGCCGAGGTGCGGGAGCTTTCCTTCGTGCCGATGCCGCACAACCGGAACTTCGAACTCGACTTGCATCGGCCGTACATCGACGAAATGGTGCTGGTACGCGACGGGAAGGAGTATGAACGCATCCCGGAAGTCGTGGACTGCTGGGTAGAGTCCGGCGCAATGCCCTTTGCGGAGTACCACTACCCCTTTGAGCATAGGGAACAGTTCGAGCGCCGCGCCCCGGCCGATTTTATTGCCGAATACATTGCGCAGACGCGCACGTGGTTCTACTACATGCACGCAATGGGCGTAGCGCTCTTTGGCCGCCTCGCGTTTAAAAATGTCGTTTCGACCGGCACCATTCTTGCGGCAAACGGAGAGAAGATTTCAAAATCAAAACGCAACTACACAGACCCTCTCTCGCTTATTGATACCTACGGAGCCGATGCACTGCGCCTCTACCTCATGGGGTCGCCCGTCATGCAGGCGGAGGATGTGCGGTTTCGGGACGAAGATGTGCGCGACACGCACAACCGCTTTATTGGCATCCTTACGAACACCTACAAGTTCTACGAGCTCTATAAGCACGAGTTTCAGGGGAACGTAGCGGCAGAGGAAAGCAGCGACGTGCTTGACGTGTGGATGCGGGCCCGCCTTGCAGAAGCAGCTCATGACATTACAGCAGCCATGGAGGCCTACGACATGCCACGCGCCGTCAAAGCAATGCGCCTGTTTGTAGATGACTACTCGACGTGGTACGTGCGCCGTTCTCGAGATCGAGTAAAAGGTGAAGGGAAGGATACGCAGTATGCGCTTGCGACACAGCGCGAGGTGCTGCTCACGTTCTCTCGTCTCATTGCCCCCATTGCGCCGTTTATCGCGGAGCGTATCTGGCGGGGGGTGGGCGGCGAAGCGGAGAGCGTGCATCTGGCGGCCTGGCCTGCCGAGCCAAAAAGAGTAGACACTGAGATTTTGGCGGCGATGCAGGAAGTGCGGACGGCGGTCTCCCGAGTGCTTGAAATGCGCAATGCTGCGGGGATTAAGGTGCGCCAGCCGCTCTCTCTGGTACTCCTGAAGCATATGCCCGAGGTGCACCGAGAAGAGCTTATGGCGGTGCTCGCTGAAGAGGTGAACGTCAAAGAGGTGCGCATTGATCCTGCTCTGGAAGCAGATGTGTGGCTTGACACTACGCTCACCGACGCCTTGCGCCGCGAGGGAGTCGCGCGCGAGCTGGTGCGCACCATTCAGGACATGCGTAAAGAAGCGGGGCTCTCGCCGCAGGACCGCATTACGCTCATGGTGCGCACGGCAGAGCCCGGCATGGCGGTACTCGCTGAACATAAGGGAGAGATCATGCGCACCTGCGGCGCACACGTGCTCTCGCACTCCCTCACCGAACCGACAAAAACAGTGACCATCCAGGGCATCGAATTCGTTGTTGCGATTGAAAAAGACACCTAACCCCGTGGCATACAAAACGTACACAACTGACGCGCTCGTGGTGGGCAGTGAAGCGCGCTACACAGCCGACCGTACCATCGCGCTCTTTACGCGCGAGGCCGGCTTGGTGTTTGCTCGTGCAATGGGCGTGCGCAAAGAGCGTTCGAAGCTGCGGTATGGGCTGCAGGATTTTTCGATGGTACGGGTGTCGCTCGTGCGGGGGAAACAGGGCTGGAGAGTCATTGGCGCTGAGCGCATGCAGAACCTCTACTTCGCTGCCTCAAATCTCGAGGTACGCGCGGCACTCCTTCGGACGCTCAAGATCGTGCGTCGGTTGGTGCGCGGAGAAGAAGCGCATCCGGCGCTCTACGACGTGCTCATTGACGGCCTGTGCACGCTTGCCAGCGGCATGGTCGCTGATGTGTCGCGAGCCGAGCAGCTCTTGGCGGCGCGCGTGCTCGCAGCGCTCGGGTATGTGGCTCCTCGACCGGCGTACGTCGCGGCACTTCGGGCAGCCTCACTCTCCGAGGCTCTCCGCGGGGAGGAAGTTGATGCAGAAGAGGGGCGTGCCCTGCGCTCGGCGATCGATAGAGCGCTCTCCGTAAGCCAGCTCTAGAGGAGCTTCGCGTGCTATACTGGAGTTATGGCCGAGGAGAAGCATTTTGATATTGCAAGGGAACAGCAGGGTGCCCCCGGAGAGCGTGGAGGTCGACTCGAACAGGTGCGCGACCGGCTCTACTCGCGCACCTCGCGGCAGGAGCGCAGGAGGCCCCAGCTGTCGCCGAAAACGACAGCGCCGGTGCCGCCCTCACCCGTCGCCCCTTTGCCCGCCTTCGACCCTCCGGCGTCTCCTGCGCCGCTGCCGCCTATGGCAACCTACATTAAGAAGAGCAGCTACCGCACCAAAATCCTGCTTGGCGGCATACTCTTTTTTGCCGTCGCACTTCTCTTGTCGAGCGCATTTCTCTTTTTTGGCCAGAATACGATTTCTGGAAACAACATCAGCGTCGAAGTGAACGCGCCCTTTGTGATTGGTGGTGGAGAAGAGGTTGAGCTTGGGATTGCCATTCACAACCGCAATAGCGTTGCGGTTGAGTCAGCCACGCTCATTGTCGAGTATCCGCCCGGTACCCAGGCAGCCGACGGCAGCGGCCGCGAGCTGTTCCGAGAGCGGTTTCCGCTCGAACGCATCGATTCGGGGGAGGCTCTGAACGTGCCGGTCCGCGCTCGTCTCTTTGGGGAAGAGAACGAAGAGAAGACCATTCTCATTTCGGTTGAGTACCGGGTTGCTGGTTCAAATGCCACATTTTACAAGGAGGCAAAACCGCTCCGCATCAAGGTGAGCTCATCGCCGGTGGTGATTATGGTGAAGGCGGTCGAGGAGATATCCGCCGGGCAGCCTCTCACTTTTGAACTCACCATTGCCGCTAACTCGCCGACACCACTCTCGGATGTTATCGTGCAAGCAACGTACCCACTCGGGTTTGATTTTACAAAAGCTGATCCGGTTCCGGTGAGCGGTCAGAATGTCTGGCGCATCGGTACCCTCGAACCGGAATCTGAGCGCACCATACGCGTGGAGGGCGTGCTCACGGGGGCGAGCGCCGAAGCGCGCACCTTCGGCTTCTCGGTAGGAGTGCCGAGCGAACGGGATGAGCTCGCACTCGCTTCCGTGCTGGGGACCGTATCGCACGAAGTCTCGCTCACCGACCCGTTTGTCGGGCTTGCAGTTGCTATGAACGGCAGTACAGACGCGACGATATCGGTGGCGCCTGATGCCACTGTGTCTGTGGCCATTACCTTTGAAAATACTCTCTCGAGTACCATCTATGACGGGGAAGTGAAAGCGGTGCTCTCGGGCAACGGTCTCAATGCAAACAACATCAACGTCGAGCAGGGTTTCTACAATTCTTCAGCCAATACCATCACCTGGGATGCGCAGAGCATCCATGGGTTTGAGGCAATGACTCCCGGCGAGCGCGAGACGGTGCGCTTCTCGATCCGCGGCGCGAATATCGACGCGTCGCGCACGCCGCAAATCACTTTCGACGTCTCAGTGCGCGGGCGCCGCGTTTCAGAAAACAACGTACCGCAGGAACTGACGAATGTAGAGGCACGCACGGTGCGCTTCAACACGGTGGCCTCAGTGCTCGGCCATGCCCTCCATTCCATCGGGCCGTTCGTCAACAGCGGCCCCTTGCCACCGGTTGCGGAAGAAACAACCCAGTACACGGTTATGCTCTCCGTTAAAAACGGCAGTAACGAGCTTGCCGGCGCTGTCGTGACTGCGGTACTCCCGCTCTACGTAGAGTGGCTCGGCAATATTTCAAACGGCGGTGTCACCTACAATCCGTCGACCCGCGAGGTCTCCTGGAACATTGGCAACGTGAGTGCCGGCGCCTCGCCAACCGCCGCTTTCCAAGTATCGTTCTTGCCAAGTGTCTCGCAAGTTGATACCGTGCCAACCATCGTTGGCGAGCAGCGGTTGCGCGCAACCGACCGGTTTACCAATGCTGTGGTGCGCGCAACCGCTCCGGCGCTTACGACGCGTCTGCCAGAAGATCCTGCTCCTGGCGCTCGCGACGGTCGTGTCCTCCCAAAAAACAACTAACTTTTCACCATGAGCGTATCCCGAGATGTAGGTCTGATGGATAAGATCGTGTCGCTCTGCAAGCGCCGTGGGTTCGTATTCCAAGGCTCCGAGATATACGGAGGATTTGTGGGCACCTACGACTACGGTCCCTACGGTGTGGAGCTTGCCGGAAACATTAAGGCAGCGTGGTGGAAGGCGATGGTGCAGACTGAGCGCAACATCGTAGGACTCGATTCAGCGATTGTCACCCATCCACGCGTGTGGGAGGCATCTGGTCACGTGGGCGGATTTGCCGACCCGCTCGTCGAGTGTAGAGAGTGCCACACGCGTTCACGTGCCGATCACTTACTTGAAGAAACGGGAGTGCCCGCCGATGAGAAGATGACCACCGAGGAGATTAACCAGCTTTTCGATGCGCACCGCGATACGCTTGCTTGCCCGAAGTGCGGGCAGAAAAAGTTTGGCGAGGTACGGCACTTTAACCTGCTCGTAAAGACAAACGTCGGCAACTTCGCAGGAGACTGGACAAAGGAGCCTACCTACCTACGCGGCGAGACCTGCCAGGGCATTTACATAAACTTTAAGAACGTACTCGACTCCAGTCGCGTAAAGGTTCCCTTTGGCATAGCGCAGATCGGCAAGGCGTTTCGGAACGAAATTGCGCCCCGTCAGTTTATCTTTCGTCTTCGCGAGCTTACGCAAATGGAAATGCAGATGTTTACGGCTCCCGAGCAAGAGATGGAAGTCTACGAAACCTGGCGAGCGAAGCGCTTTCAGTACTACCTCGACCTTGGTTTCAAGGAAGAACATCTGCGGTGGCACGAGCACGAGAACCTCGTGTTCTACGCCAAGGCCGCCTGGGACATCGAGTACCATTTTCCGTTCGGCTTCAAGGAGCTCGAGGGTATCCATGCGCGCGGTAACTACGATCTCACCCAGCACCAGGAGTTCTCCGGCAAAGATTTGCGCTACCTCGATCCTGTAACGGGAGAGAAGTACCTGCCGCACGTGGTAGAGACCTCGGTGGGCCTCGACCGTACCTTCCTTGCGGTGCTCACCGAGTTCTACGATGAAGACGAACTGGGCGGCGAGCATCGCACTGTCCTGCGCCTGCCGTATGCACTTGCACCAGTGAAAGTAGCGGTCTTTCCGCTTTTAAAGAACAAGCCGGAGCTCGTAGCCAAAGCAGAGGAAGTTTTTGCGCTCCTTGCGCCGCATATGCCAGCTGAGTTTGATGACAACGGCAACATCGGCAAGCGCTATCGACGCCAGGATGAGATCGGTACGCCGTACTGCGTGACCGTTGATTTCGAGACGCTCGAGGGCGATACAAAGGATACCGTCACCGTCCGCGACCGCGACACGGGCGAGCAGCAGCGTGTACCAATCGTTGAGCTTTTATCGTACCTCTGCTAATCTGCTGCCAGCCGAAAGGGGAGGTGATCGTGGCGACAGGTAAGAAGCGTGAGAAGAGCTTCCAGCTGTGCTTTCAGGGGGTTTGGTACTCGTCTGAGTACCATGAATGGTGTCACCAACAACCTCAGCCGATTGCGCCGCCGCGCACGCTGCGCAGGGAAGCAGAGGCCGACTATGATGATCGGCTCGAGCGGAAGTGGGGGCCGAAGGTCGCGGCCGCGAACGTCGAGATTCTTGCACGTGGTGGTACCGACAGCCATCGCGTGCGGGCGAGCATCCAGGTTCGTCAGGTCTGGCCGACCGCCAGCAAGAATGTGTGGGAGCTCAGTTCGGAGGATGCTCCCGTAACGTAGAAATCAGACCTCTTCTGGGCGGCCACACCCGCCCTTTCTTTTTAGGTATTCTCCGCTATGATACGAGGAATGTCTGATAAGGTCTCTCGTTACATCACGACGACGCTGCCGTATGTCAATGCCGATCCGCACATCGGCTTCGCGCTTGAGATCGTGCAGGCCGATGCACTGGCGCGCTTCTGGCGCGCGAGCGGCCACGACGTCTTTTTCACCACGGGTACCGATGAGCACGGTCAGAAGATTTTTGAGAAGGCGAAGGAGAGCGGGCGAGAAGTGCAGGAGTACGTCGACCACTACGCCGCCCAGTTTGGGAAGCTCAAAGAGGCGCTCGATCTCTCTTACGATGCCTTCATCCGCACTACGAGCGATATGCACGTGCGGGCCGCGCAGGAGATCTGGCGCCGATGCGCTGCAAAGGGCGATATCTACAAAAAGACGTACAAGGGACTCTACTGCGTGGGTGATGAGGCTTTCATGAAAGAATCGGATCTTGTCGACGGCAAGTGCCCGAACCATCCGAACCAGGAGCTCGTCGAGATCGAGGAAGAGAACTACTTCTTCCGCCTCAGCGCCTACGAAGACCGCATTCTCGAGTACCTCGAAAAGCCTTCGGTGGTCATTCCCGAGTGGCGCAGACAGGAGGCGATTGCATTTGTGAAGGGAGGTCTTGAAGATTTCAGCATCTCACGCGAAGCGGCGCGCATGAGCTGGGGCATTCCCGTGCCAGGCGATGAGTCGCAGGTCATGTACGTGTGGTTTGACGCTCTCACGAACTACATCTCCACACTTGGATGGCCCGACGATCCGGAAGGTACATTCAAAAAGTTTTGGGAGGAGGGTGCGACCTTGCAGCTTGCGGGAAAAGATCAGGTGCGGTTCCAGTCGATCATGTGGCAAGCCATGCTGATGTCTGCCGATGTGGCGGCCACCGACGAGGTGTTCTACCACGGCTTCATTACCTCGGGCGGACAGAAGATGTCGAAGTCACTCGGCAACGTCATCAGTCCCTTTGACGTGGTGGAGAAGTACGGGACCGATGCTGCGCGCTACATGCTGCTGCGGCACGTCCACCCTACCGAAGATACCGACATTACCTGGGAGCGCATGGACGAATGGTACAACGCCAATCTCGCCAACGGGCTGGGCAACCTTGTCGCGCGGATCATGAAAATGGCAGAGTCCTATCTGACTGAGCCAGTTACCCTTAAAGAACCGAATTTAGACTACGATGTAGCCCACCCTAGCTTAGTGGGAGGATATACGGATACCCAGCTCGCAATTGATGATATTTGGGTCAGTAATGTTATGCCTTATCCAGGCATTAATGCTGTGGACGCCTATATTGAGCAAACTAAGCCATATAAATTGATAAAGGAGAATCCGGCAGAGGCTCAAGCAATAGTAATTAAATTAGTGCAGTATCTAGGAAATATTGCGCTTCGTCTTCAACCGTTTATGCCAGATACTGCATCAAAGATTCTCTCGGCGATCGTCGAGAATAAAAAACCTGAGACGCTCTTTGCACGACTTGAAGCATAAAGACTATGCAGGAGATCAAGTACATTGATGTGCATACCCACGTCAACCTTGCAGCGTTCAAGGACGATTGGCGGGAGGTAACGGATCGGGCGCTCGCTGAGGGTGTGGCGCACATAAACGTGGGTACCCAGCAGGACACCGCTCGACGCGCGGTTGAGATCGCCGAAGCGTACGAGAGCGGCGTCTACGCGGTGGTGGGGCTCCACCCGGTGCACACGACCAAGAGCTACCATGATTCCACAGAGCTCGGTGACAGCGAGGAGGCGAGAGGATTTACCTCGCGGGGTGAGCAGTTTGATCGCGCCTACTACCAGGCGCTCGTAGCGCACGAGAAGGTGGTGGCGATCGGCGAGTGCGGCCTCGACTACTACCGACTCGAGGAAGGAACGCTCACGCTCCAGAAAGAGGTTTTTACTGCGCAGATCGAGCTTGCAAACGAGGTGGGCAAGCCCCTCATGCTCCACGTCCGTCCTGGTGTCGGCGGCGACGCGTACCTCGACGCGTGGGAGATCTTGAAGACGCACGCGAAGGTGCCCGGCAACGTCCATTTTTTTGCCGGCACCCAGAACGACGCGAAGCGTTTTTTTGATATTGGCTACACCATTTCCTTTACCGGCGTCATCACCTTTGTGCGCGACTACGACGAGGTCCTGCGCTACGCGCCGCTTTCCATGATTCATGCGGAAACCGATGCGCCGTACGTGACGCCGGTACCGTACCGCGGCACGCGCAACGAGCCCCTGTTTGTGCGAGAAGTGGTAGCGAAAATCGCCGAAATTCGCGGCGAGGAAGAAGAAAAGGTTCGCGTGCAGCTTCTTGAAAACGCGCGGACGCTGTTCAAAATCGGATAGGTCTGGTAGCGTGCTTGGTAGCAGGAGTTGACGGAGGGACTGATGGGTAACGTGCGCGAGTGCGGGATTCTCATCGACCGGCGCGAGATTGTGGGGCGTGACGCCCTCACCGTCCCTGACGGAGAGGATGTGGCTCGGGGATGCCTCCGACGAGAAGGGCATTCTGGGATGCACCTCATCGAGCGGTACGATGGCGTGTACGTTGCGTGGAAAACCGACTACTGTCCCGCGGGCACCTGCCCCAGCTGCGACAGTGAGGATCCGACCGACGCATGCGTCGCGTATGGGCGAGTTTCCAAGGA
>CAZKXF010000013.1:0-10526 GCA_964556805.1 uncultured Candidatus Saccharibacteria bacterium | reverse complement strand
AGAGGCGGAGCGCGAAATTAAGGTGTGGTTTGAGGATAGGGAGATCATGAACTACGTGACCGCGCAGGAGCGCATCCTCTACGACGTCAACCTCGACGGCGCCCGCGATTAGAGCTCGAAGAGAGTGTGAACGTGCCCGCCCAGGGCTTTTTGTATGTGCTGTGGTAACAACGCGCTCGACATGATTTTGACGCGCGGTATACTGAGGATCGAGGGTTGCTAAATGCATGTTCTTCTTAACGCCATGTTCAGGGAGTTCGAGGTCGCGGCTGCCCGATGAGAACCACGTTGGATTTCAGACGGCGTCGGCTAGAACACCCACCTGAGTCTTTTCAGGAGCATGCGTTTGTGCAACCCTCGCAAGGAATACTCTAGACAACCTGCTAGAGAGAAGAGCCCAAGCGTGCTTGGGTTTTTCTTGTCTCTGCTATACTTTTCCTATGCACCTGCACCGTCGCCCCTTTCTCTTTTTCATCCCCGCGCTCGCACTGTTGGGCGGCCTTCACGTCTTTTTCATGGAGTTCTACCTCTACTGGATGTACCGGTGGCTCGATGTGCCCATGCATCTTCTGGGTGGCGCGGTAGTTGCACTTGGCTACTGTACGGTGATCCGAGATTCTCGCAACGCCCTTCTGTGGGCGCTCAGCATCGTGCTCCTTGTGAGTATTGTCTGGGAGGTGTATGAGGCAGCTACCGGCATGACGTTTACCACCTCTGCGCCCATTGCCGACACCGCGCTCGATCTTGTGGTGAGTGTCTTGGGAGGCGCTCTGGGCTACCATCTGGTGCGCCGCGATGCGTAAGCCATGAAGAATCGCCGACATAGCCAGGCACGAAGCGCCACCCTCGGTTTCTACGGAGGGATTGGAAGCGTCACCGGTGCCAACTTTTTGCTCGATACAGGAGAGCAGAAAATTCTCGTCGACTGCGGCCTCGTACAGGGCGACCGTTTTGCGGCGGCGCGTAATGCCGAACCGTTTGGCTATGATCCGGCGGGCATCGGTACGCTCATCGTCACGCATGCACACGCCGACCATATCGGGCGCATTCCACAGCTCGTGCGCGACGGTTTTCGGGGCACTATCTACTCGACAGTGCCCACGAGAGCGCTTGCTGAAGTGATGCTGTATGACGCGCTTGCGATCATGCAGAGCGAAGCGCGAGAACGCAACGAAGAGCCGCTCTACGGGGAAGAGGATATTGCTGCCGCCTTGGCGCAGTGGAAGGGCATCGTATACCGGAAAAGAGTGCCGCTCGATCATGGGGTATCGTTCATGCTCCGCAATGCAGGACACGTCCTCGGCTCGGCCTTTGTGGAGCTTGAGCGAGAGGGGCGGCAGGTAGTGTTTTCGGGCGACATCGGCAACGTCCCGCAGCCCCTCTTAGATGCGCCTGATATCCCGAAAGGGTACCACTACCTTGTCATGGAGAGTGTCTACGGCGACAGGCGCCATGAAGGGGTGGAAGAGCGCGGCAACCTGCTCTTAGAGTACATCGAGGACACCATTCGTGAGCGCGGCACGCTCATTATTCCCGCCTTTTCGCTCGAACGCACCCAGTCGATGCTCTTTGAGATAAACAACTTTGTGGAGCAAGGCCGCATCGAACCCATTCCGACGTTTCTCGACTCACCGCTTGCTATCGCAGTGACGGAGCTCTACCGAGAGCACAGTTCGTACTTAAAAAAAGACGTGCAGGAGCAGATACGGGGAGGCGACGATATCTTCGATTTTCCAAAATTGAAGTTCACCCGTCGTGTTGCCGATTCCCAGGAAATCGCCGAGGTGCCGGGGCCAAAAATCATCATCGCGGGCTCCGGCATGTCGCACGGCGGCCGCATTCGCACCCACGAGAAGCGCTACCTTGGCGAGCAGAGTACGACCGTACTCCTGGTGGGCTATCAATCAGTCGGCAGCGTCGGACGGTTGTTGCAGGATGGGGCCAAGAGCGTACGCATTGATGGGGAAGAGGTGCGCGTACATGCACGGATCGCGACTATCACCGGCTACTCGGGGCACGCCGATCGTGACGCGCTCGTAGACTTTGTCGCAGAGGGCGGCGCGCAGGCAGAGCAGGTGTTCGTGACGATGGGAGAGGAGAGAGCGGCGCTCTTTTTAGTGCAGCGCCTGCGGGACTACCTGGGCGTCAATGCCGTGGCGCCCGAGGAGGGGAGCGTCGTAGAGATTGCATTTTAAATAGGAAAGGCCCCGAGCTGAGTCGGGGCCTTTGGGTACAGAGAGTTGTTTTTCGTTTGAAATTAGCTACTTCACCTGGGCGATGACCCGATCGAAGGCCGCGGGGCGGTCCTTTGCGATCACTGCGAGCGCCTTGCGGTCGAGCGTGATCCCCTTATCCTTCAGTGTCTTGATGAAGACGCTGTACTTCATGCCGTGCGCCCGCACCGCCGCGTTGATGCGCGTCGTCCAGAGGCGGCGGAAGTCGCCCTTCTTGTCGCGGCGGTGGTCAAATGCATGGAGCTGCGCGTGGTAGATGGCCTCGCGTGCATTGCGCTTCTTGGTTGAGCGGTTGAAGCGGTAGCCCTTTACCGCACCGAGAATGCTCCGGCGCCGCTTTGCTGCTTGTACTCCTCCTTTTACTCGTGCCATAGGTAGTTACTTAGGATGAAAAACCAGATCCGCTAGGCGCCGCTGTTCGGCAGAAATCGGCGCGTCGTGCGCTTCGAGAGGGTGACGAGACGCACGGTGCGCTTGCGCGCAAGGCGCTTCTGGCCCGACTGCTTGGCGTTGAAGTGGTTCTGGCCGGCCTTGCGGGCAATAATCTTGCCGTTGCGGGTGACCTTGAGGCGCTTGGTGTATGACTTGTTTGTCTTCATAAAGAATGTGGTGGATGCTCTAGCCTACTACTTTGCGGTCGCTCGTTCAAGGGTGGCCGAAAAACCCTTAGGACTCTTCTTGATGGGGTCGGCAATCTTGTACTCGGCCGGGATAACCTTCAGGAATCGCTCGAGCCGTTCTTTGAGAAACCCTTCCTCCATGTACTTGTAGCGTCCCCACAAGAAGAGGTCGATCTTGACGCGATGCCCTTCCGTGAGCCACTCGGCTGCGCGCTTGGCTTTGAGCGAGAGATCGTGCTCGCCTGTGCCAATCTTCACCTGCACGCTCTTGGTCTCGGTGACGTGCGATTTGGATTTCACTTCCTTCGCCTTTTTCTTCTGCTCGTACTGGAACTTGCCAAAGTCCATGATCTTGGCAACCGGCGGCACGGCGTTCGGGGAGATCTCGATGAGGTCGAGATTGGCAGATTCAGCTGCCTTGAGCGCCTCCTCGCGGGTGATGACTCCTAGGTTGCCGCCGTCGGCGCCGATGACGCGGAGCTCTCGGGCACGGATGAATTGGTTGATGCGTACGCGCTCTTTCAAAATGCGATGTGGTGAAAAAATACGCTCAGGAACCTAGACAGATTCCCGGGCGGGATACCGAACAATGTACCATAGGAGTAAGCACTGCGCAAGGTTTTCAACCGGTCGAGCCTTGTCGGGAGCTCGGGGGAGGAGTACGGTAAAAGGAGGGTACTTATTGGTTTACGCATACAGAATTATGGAACACAGCAATCAATCGGGTACGAACACGGTGCTGATCGTCATTATTCTCGTAATCATTGTCGGCGTCCTCGTATGGTTCTTCCGCGGCGGCATCGCGCAAGAGGACCCTGGCCTTGAGGTGGATGTGAACTTGCCGGCAGGCGAGGAAGGAGCCTAATCTCTTGCGTATGGACACACAGAACACCACAGCCATGTACCGGGTGACGCGAGTAGTGTGGTACGTATTCTACGCGATCGAGGTTATTCTGCTCTTCCGGTTCGTGCTACGCCTCTTGGGTGCCAACCAAGCGGCAGCGTTTACCGATCTTGTCTACGGCCTCTCCGCGCCGCTCGTGGCGCCGTTCCGATTTGTCTTTGGCGCACCATCGGTAGGGGGGAGCGTGATCGAGTGGGGAACGCTCTTAGCCATGCTCGTTTACTGGGTAATCGCCTGGGGCATCGTGAAGCTCTTTGCGATGAATCGGCCGGTCTCTCCGGGCGAAGCGCAGCAGCACCTCGCTGAAGATGATCGGGCGTAGAGCATACCAGGGTAGGCAAAAGCCCGCAGCCTTTGGCTGCGGGCTTTTGGTTCGGCAGTGAGCTATCAGTTGCCACTCGTGTCGGGGGTAAGGGTCGTCTCTTTTCCGTTGAGGTAGAGCACCACGCTGTCGACGGTCTCAAACTGCAGCGCCGTCTCTTCGATCTGGATCTGCGCGCGCGGGTCGTCGCAGACGCCGGCCAGTCCCGAGAGGGAACCTTCAAGGTAAATGTGCGCGACACCGTCTGCTACCGTTGCCCGGTCGAATGAGAGTGTGTCGTTGGTGCGAGCGATGAAATTGCGGTAGCCCTCGTAGGTCTCGCTCTCGATTGCGAAGAGCGCTTGCAAGGCTGATGTAAGAGGGGTGCGGGTGTTAGGAACGGTCACTGTTACCATCTCCACGGTATCGCAGCCTCGCTCGGGCGTCTCTCCGCCGTCGGAGAGCATGGCCAGCGAAACACCCCTCCGTTCTGGCGCAAGGTCAGGCGTGCTTTCAGAGAGAGCGAGAGAGTCGATCATGCTCTGTATCGTGCGTCCGTAGCGGCCGTCTGTGTCTCCTGCAACGATGTGGGAGACATCCACTACTGTGGTGCTGTTGACATGGATAGCAAGGTGCGGAATGGAGCTGTTATCGAGCTCGGAGACGGTCGTGTAGCGTATGGCGTCGTAGCCACCGAACCGGGTACCTGCGACACTCGATTCGACAAGTGCTCGTTGAGCACGGGCGAAACCTGTAAGCGTCGATGCTGATGCAATGTTGTGGGTGGAGACGGTGAGCAGAAATCCGTCGGTGATCTCTGTGTTCTGCTGAATGTTGGGGCCAAAGTACTTGAACTCGACTACGTTTCCGCGCCGCGCCGGCGTCTCAAGTTCGCGCGGGTGGCGCACAGTGAAGCTCACCGCGTTTGCGAGTGGATCACTTTGGTAGGTAATCCATTCTTCCTGATCGCCGATGACCTCACTGTTCTCCTGCGAGGGATCTACTGGCTCGTTGCGAGCGTCGGTGTCCGCAAAGAGAAGCCACCCTGCTGCCAGTATGAGAAGGGCAATGGCGCCAAAGATCAAGGCTTTTTTCATATGATAGTAGGTATGTGGTATGCCGGTAATGTATCCCAGTCTATCATCGTCGAGTATTCTGTGAACCCATGCACGTTTCGCATCGGCAGCCGTGCGGCTCAATGTGGCTCTCAAAGTACTCCTTGCCGTAGTGGTACGTGAGCTCCTCTCCTGCGGAGATACGGCGCTTGGCGCGGATGTGGACTCTTCGGGTATCTTCGTCGATCTCCGCGTAGCAGTTGGGACGGCAAGAGTGGTTGAGGTAACGGGCGAGGTGTTGGCGGTTCTTTCCGTCGATCACGAGCGTCTTGTCGACGGTAAAGAGGTACTTGCCGCCGCGGCGGTCCGCTTCTTCGTCTGAGATGCGGTCACCCGTGTACTCGATGATGTGCTCGTCTTTTGCGCGCTCTCGTGTGGTGACAAGCCCTAAGCCAGCCTTCGTGCGGACGAGTGCTACGCCCAAGCGCCGCCCTCGCTTCTGTCGGTCAGTCTGTGTATGTTTCACCATGGCTATGTACCAGGCTTTGGTATAGCTGGTCAAGTTCGAGCGTGGGTATAGGGGCTGGCATGGACACGCTTGCGCGGTATACTTATCTGGTTGCCCTACGAGAGCATCGCCGCTGCGGCACGATCGCCCGGGCACGCTTAATAAACTTTGTATGAACGAAAACACTACATCGACAGGAGGAAATCGGCCGCGTGTGCAGCGCCTCATTATCGCGCTCCTGGTGGCCATGGTAATCATTGGCGCGCTCGCGTTTTTTATGATGACCCGCAGTTTGCCGGGTGATGCGCTCTATGGCGCTAAGGTGGGATGGTACGAAATGCGCAGCGCACCGGAGAACGATCCGGAAGCTGAAGCGCGTTTTGTCCTTGAGCGCATGGAGCGACGACTCGGCGAGCTCAAGCGGCTCAGCGATGATCGTCGACTTTCGGCAGAAAATATCGACGCAGTAGCTTCGCAGGTGTCGGGCTACGTCAGCACCTTTGCGGCGCTGGTGTACGACGAACGCGAACACTCCATTCCTCCTAAGGAACTTCTCGACATGCTCTCGGAACTCTCGGTGCTCATTCGCGCTCAGCAGCATGTGGTCGGCACCAATCCAGAACATGCAGAAGCGGGGGAGCGAATTGAAAACCTGTGGCGTGAAGTGACGGGCATGCGTCTTGAGCAGATCGGTGTCTATGTCTACGAGGCACCCGTTGAAGAGGTGGTTGGGTACATCAGCGAGCAGATCACCAAGCTCTCTGGGGCGGTAGAGAGCGGAGAGCTCTCAGAGGCAGAGATGTCGCTGACCAACTACCAGCTTACCCAGGCAGCTGCTGCGCTTGCACGCAGCAACTTCGCTGATGCGATTGACGCGTCGTTACAGGCCGAAGAGTTCCTCCGGCTTGAAGAGTACGTAGGCGGCAGCGAAGCGGAAGCGTAGGTGTGACTACTTAGTAATACTGACTTCTGTACTATGCGGAATAAACTTATTGCCATCGGCGTCATCGTTGTGCTTATCGGCGCTGCTGTTGCCTTTGGGATGCGCAATGCCGACGACACGCGGAAAGGAAACGACGGGGCGAACAGTGAGACGATTGCGGAAGCGCGCGAGGGCATGCAGACCATCTCGCTAGAGGGTACCGGCATCTCCTTTACCTACAAGGCCGGCGCCGATGGCTACCGCCTTATCGAACCGGCACTCGACCAGTACGGGGAACCGGCACTCGTAAAGGCGTATGTCCTCATGCCGGAGCGTGACTACAAGCTCATCGAGAACGGTACGTTTGCAGGAGGAGAAGCGCCGCCGACCATGACCATCTTCGTGCTCAGTAATCCTGACAACACGGAAACTCTCGAGTGGGCACGTGCGCACAACCTTTTCACCAACATCGAGCTGGCCATGGGCGAGCCGGAGCGAGCGACCGTTGGTGGCGTTGAGGGCCTGCACTACCGGGCCGACGGCCTCTACGCCATGGACACCTACCTTGTCTCTCAGAACGGCAAAATGTACGTGATCTCCGGCAGCTTTATTGCGACTGGCACGCCGATCACGGCAGACTTTGCAGCGCTGCGTGAATCGATCGAGTTTAACTAACCGGCGGACGCAAAGGAGGCGTATGCTGCTCCCTGGCGACGAAGAGAAGCCCGCGGCCTTCGGCCGCGGGCTTCTTGCTGCGCTTACTCAAAGTGTGAGCATCCTTCCGGCCACACACGGCCGTACCCCCAGCGCCAGGGTGTCGGCAGGCAGGGATGGCCGCCTGTGCGCACGCCCGCTTCCATGATTACGCCCATCCAGCCACCGACGTCGCGTGCAAGCTGCGCGTCGGCATCGGCGCGCTCGGCGCTGGTGCCGCCGCACCAGTACGTCACGTCGTGCTCGATGCACGCGTGCCTCCACGCGCCAATGCCGGGAATGCCGTTTGGCCACAGCGTGCAGATATCGGTCGAGAACGGCTTGGGTGGCAGCTCATATCCTTCTGCTGCGCAGCGGTCGGCTGCGCGCGCCTGCAGTGCCGAAAGCTCAGCGGGCGGCAGCGTGACGTGCTGGTCGTAGACGATGAGGATACTGGCGATGACGAGGGTGATGAGCATGGTTCTTTTTGGTAGCGTCATAGGCACCTCCAGGCACAGTCTAACGCTGCGGCGGCGAGTGGTCAGGATCCCCCGTGGATGGATTTGTGGTGAAATCTGGTGTACAACGGTGTCCAGATGAAATCACAGCCTGCTCGGTGCAGGCTGCAACGCAGGAGTGCGCCATGACGACTCATTGGAAGGGTTCGTCGCGAGACGTTACCTACATTCCCGAGAGCCGGTTGCTGCGGCTCGACTTCTCGGGCCGCATTTCGGTGTTCGACATCGGGCCCGTGCCGGGGGAGTACCCGGAGCTCGGACGGGTACGGTGGTGGATTGCTGTGCTTATCTTCCGACACATGCAGGCTGCCGGCTTCGTGACGCACTTCGTCACCGAGGTCGGGAAGTGGGCGATTATCGTGCACCCCTTCAACATCCCGGAGAAGCAGACGTTCTTTCCAGGCGCCAAGGGCCGGATGCTGCCACTCGAGCTCCTGTTCCGGCATGTCATCACTCCCAAAACCTTCGCGCGGGTTGAGCGAGGCGAAATCGACCGGGCGTCAATCGAGCGGCTACTCGTAGGCTCGCACCTTGAAGTGGGTGCGCAACTGAGAGCGCCTTTCGTCGAGTGCAGCACCAAGCACCAGGCGGCGGACGACTACGTCCCCGACATACAGGCTGCGGAGCTTGCGGGAATTCCGCTCGAGAAGCTCCTCTCGGTCTACGAGGAAGTCAGCCGAGTCGCCATGTTCCTCCAGACACTCTTCCGTTCGGCAGGCTTCAATCTGAAGACGGGAAAGGTCGAAGGTGCCCTGCGTGACGACGGCTCCTTCGTCATCTGCGATGCGTTCTCGCCCGATGAGCTCCAGCTCACCGGGCCGGACGGCAGGAGCTACGACAAGGACCCACTGCGGCAGTGGTACGTCGACACGTACCCGGTGTGGTACGGCGAACTTGTGGCGGCAAAGAAGGAGTACCCGACCCACAAGTGCATGTGGCCCCTCTACCCGGGCCCGCCATCGCCGAAGGTCATCGAAGACCTGACGGACCGGTACCGCATGGTCGCAGAAGCGCTCGGCGCACTCGAGAAATAGAACTGGAGCTCCCATGCTCCATCGGCCTGGCGGCACGTCCGCCAGGTTTTTTTGCGTAGAAGTGTTTTGTTATTATAGGGAGAACCATGGAACTTGTGCGCGGCAACGAACGGCTCGAACAGCTCAACAAAGAGCTCAATAATCCGACCGTGCTCGCCGAGTGTAGGGCGCCGTACGACGGCTACCGCACAAGTTTCGTGCCCCGACTCCTCGGCACCTTCCTCGTGGCCTGCGGGAACCTCGTCTACGGCGAGGAGCCGTCCTACCTTAAGTTCCGCGCAGTCGAGGTGATTGCACGCGTACCGTACCACTCGTGGGCTTCTGCGGCCTACACGCTCTTAACGCGCTACTACACCGATGAGGCGCGAGCCCTCGCGCTCTCCAACGTTGCGCAACACGCGCGCTTTGCCCAGGACAATGAAACCATGCACGTGGTTGTAATCTCGTGCCTGGCTGAACAGGAAGGAGAGGCTGGGGCGTTCCGCCACACGCTCATCCCCATGCTCTTTGCGTTCTTCTACTTCTGGGCGTCGTACTGGCTCTTTCTCATTAATCCCCGCTACTCCTACGAACTCAACTACCTCTTTGAAGATCATGCCTTCAAGCAGTACGACTGCTTTCTCAACGAGCGCAAAGAGGAACTTTCAGGCAAGGCAATCCGCAGCGAGTTTCTCGACTGGTACGGCCGCAATCCGCGCAGCCAGTACGAATTTTTTATGTCGGTCCGCAACGACGAGCTCATCCACCGCAACTCTTCCGTTATTAAAGCAATGGGGTTGGAAGAGGAAGGGGAAGTAGCTGTGGAAGGGTAACGTTTGAACGTTATCGGTAATTTCGGGAGTATGAGCGTCACGCAACCGATCCTTTTTGTAGATTTTGACGGGACGCTGTGCCACGATCGCTTCTGGCGAAGCTTGTCGCGCGACCAGTATGCAAGCGTGCAAGAAATTCTCTTCGGGGAAGACAGAACACTCGTACAAGAGTGGATGGTGGGAAAACATACGTCAGAAGATATCAATAAGCTCTTGTCTGAGCAGCTGCGCATTCCGTATGCAGAGCTATGGAACATCTTTGTGCAAGACGCCAAAAACATGAAGGTCTCATCTAAGGTGCTGCAAACTATACACACGCTCCGCAGTAGATACACGACCATCCTCATTACCGTAAACATGGACAGCTTCTCACGCTTCACGGTATCCGCGCTTGCTCTCGACAGGTATTTTGACGCTATCAGCAACTCCTACTATGAAGGAACGTTCAAGGGTGACAACGACGGAGAAATCTTTAGGAACTACCTTGAGAAGTATGGCGCTCCTATAAGGAGCAGCGTTCTCGTCGATGACTCCTTGAGCGTGTGCGAAACTTTCCGTCGCTTAGGAGGTAGGGCCATGCAAGTGACCAAAGAAAGAGACGTTCTCTGCCACCTGAATGCCCTTAGAAAGTAGGCGGTTCTCCTCTCAAAAGAGCAAATCCTTTTCTGAGTGCTTGAATTTCCGGATCGTCACCCCGCTTGTTTTCAGCGTAGATTTTCTCGATATCAGATTCGGCAATCCATTCAAAAGAGGAGTGATCATCTGGATGAATACGGATGTTTTCAAGCGGGTCGGTGAAGCGGGCAAAGTAGATGACTTCGATTGAGTGGCATCCCTTTACCTCGTTAGTGTACGTAAAAGCGGCGAACACGTCTCCTACTTCAATATGCATGCCAAATTCTTCCTCGATCTCTCGTGTGAGTCC
>CAZKXF010000012.1:0-10558 GCA_964556805.1 uncultured Candidatus Saccharibacteria bacterium | reverse complement strand
CTCTTATTCGCTATGACCTATTGACTATTTTTACTAAATATTGCAGAGTTATTTAGGAGAAGCGGTCTCTCCGTGGAGAAAACCGATGGAGGATAACGAGCAGCCTAGCCCACTCGCCTGCTGCTTCACCCTAGACTACCAGCTCCGGTTCGGTCATGGAGCGGTAGATGACGAGGTGGTGACGTTGCAGAAAGTTGAGGGACGGTACAGAATTCCCCTGCCGCGCGACCAAGAGCACGTCCCAGCGCTGGGATACTCGCTCGCTGTGACAAATATCACCCCCGTGTATGAGCCCATGCGAACCAGCGCTACTCCTGTGACCGAACGTCTCATCGTCCAGCTGCGAGATGTGCATATGCTCATTCTCACCGCCGACCAAGTGCGGAAGCTTGCCGAAGACGGCTGGAGAGCCACTGAAGAGAGTGAACCGCCGCAAGTCCAAGAAAGCAGCAGGCAACCCTGAATCCTCCCCTTTCCCGCGGGAGGATTCCTTTATATATATCTTTGCGCTCAACCGTCAGTTAGTCTCCTTTTCCGGGCCGCTGAGCGCCAGCTGCTCAATCTCCATTGAAGAACCGGTGATGCGCGTCACATCTTTGTCTACCTTACCGAGCTCCTTCTGCGCTGCGTTGTAGTGATTGACGGTGGTGGAGAGCGAGTTGCCGACTTTCTTAAAGTACTCGTCGTAGGCCTTGAGGTGCCGCGAGAGGTCTTCCACCTGCTTGCCAATGAGCTTTGCCGACTCTTCTATTTTGAACGCGCGAAAGCCGTAGAGCACCGACTGCAGGTAGGCGGCAAAGGTGGTCGGCGAGACGATGATGACATTCTTATCTTTGTACGCGTAGTCGATCAAGGAACGCGTGTTGACTTTGATCGAGCCCACCTCATTCACCAAGAGATCGTAGTAGATCGCCTCGGCGGGAATGTACATGAAAGCAAACGGCAGCGTGCCGTCTTTGGGCCTGATGTACTTGGCCGTCTCGTCGATGCGCTTCTTGAGGTCGTTCGTGAACTCACGTTCGAGCGCCACCCGCTTGCTCTCGTCTTCCTCATCGACAAGCCGGCGGTAGTTGTCAAGGGAAAACTTGGCATCGACGCAGATGTAGCCGTCTTTCGTTTCAATCACCGCATCGACGACATCCCCGCCCGGAAACTGGTGCTGCAGACGATACGCCCCTGCAGGCAGCATGTTCTCGAGTGCCAGCTGCAAGCTCGCCTCCCCTAAGTTGCCGCGCTGCTTCTGGTGCTTGAGCACCTTCTCGAGATTCTGGAGCTGCTCAGCCACCGAGAATACCTGCTTCGATGATTCGGATACCTCGGTGACGCCACGCACCACGTTCATGAGCTGCTCGTTCACTTCCTTATTAATGTCACGAATCAGCTTCTGCGATTCGGAAAACTGCGTCTGTACCGAGGCATGCATGGTGCGCGTCGTGTCGCTCATCTTGGCGTCGAGCGTCCGCGAGAGCTCCTGCAGCTGCTGCTGGAGGAGCATCACTCCGTCGCTGCGGTCATTGCGCCGTGATTCGAGACTCGCCGAGAGTCGGTAGAGAAAAAACCCCAGTACCCCAACGGCACCCACGAGCACCACCACAAGACCGACGAGCAACATCTCCATAGTGTGTCTAGCTTACCACGCCGTGCATGCTCCATCCACGATCACCCGTATTCCCTCTTGCTCGCGCGTTCGGCGCCGGACGCTCCTTTCGTATGCTACTATACCAACATTCTATTGGCTTAGATCACCACCATGGCCCGACACACCGATATCAAAGGAGAGCTCAAGGATGCGCTCCGCGCCCGCGATGACGTGCGTTTGCGCACCATTCGAGGCATGCTCACCGCGTTCACCAACGAACTTGTCGCTACCGGCCGCAAGCCGCAGGAAGAGCTTGACGACGAGAGTGTACTTGCCGTCATTAAAAGGCTCGCAAAGCAGCGCAAAGATTCGATCGAGCAGTACGAGAAAGGCAACCGTCCCGAGCTCGCGGCAGAGGAAGCAAAGGAGCTTGCGGTGCTCGAAGCCTACCTACCCCAGATGATGAGCCGGGAAGAAATTCGTCCTATTGCGGAAGCAAAGAAAGCAGAACTCGGCATTGCGGAGAAAGCCAAGATGGGACAGCTCATGGGTGCTGTGATGAAGGAACTTAATGGCCGCGCCGACGGATCTGATGTGAAAGCAGTCGTTGAATCGCTGTTTGCATAAATTTCAGGTCCTGCTATAAAAGGCAAGCCGGATCTGCAAGGACGAAGGGTGTTTCTTCACACCCTTTCGCGGGAGGACACCTAGAAGCGGCGGTCCTTTAATGAAACCCTACCACGGGTCACCGCGAAAATTTCCGCCTGCAGGTCCGGCACCCTGCTCTCGGCGGCAGGGTTTTCTTGTGCTTTTGCTATACTCAAACGCATGAACGACATTCGGAGAATCTTCGAATTTACCACCTACCTCGAAGGCTTCAAGAAGATGGAGCGGTACATAGGCCAGGTATTCTGGCGCGACTACCCTCAGCAGAAGCGATACGAATCGAACGCCGACCACACCTGGCGCATGGCGATGATGCTCACCGTACTTGAGAGCAAGCTTTCAGAGCCGCTCGATTTCAAGCGGGCCATGAAAATGCTCCTCATCCACGACATTCCCGAGATGATCGCGGGCGACCCAAGCCCCATGGGGAGCGACGGCACCGGCCAAGATTCGCACGCCTACAACAAGGACGTTGCGGCCGAACGGTTTGACCGCGAAGCGGCGGCGGCACAAGAAATATTTGCAAAGCTCCCCGAGGATCAGGCGCAGGAACTCTACGCGCTCTGGCTTGAGTTTGAAGAGCAATCCTCGTACGAGGCGCGCGTCGTTAAAGCGCTCGACAAGCTCGAGGCGAAGTTCCAGGTGTTTGAGTACACGAAAGGCAGGGAGTTTCCGCAGCACCACGAGTTCAACAAGACTTACGGGGTTCCGCTCTTCAGTGCAGATCCGGCCATCGAGGCGCTCTGGGAGGTAGTGCTCAAAGAAATGCAGCAACACTACACGCCCTACCAAAAGTAACTATTGCTATACTGCTCCTATGGCGCACCCACGAGAAGAAGAGCTTTCCATTGCAACCGATGATGGTTTCTTGCTTTACGGCACGCTCACAAACGCTGTCGAAAAATCCGAGAAGCTCGTCATCTTCGTCCATGGCTTCACCGGCCACCGCCACGAGCACATCTTCTTCAACGGCGCACGTTTCTTCGCCGAGCGAGGTTTCGACTCATACCGCTTCAACCTCTACGGCGAGGGAGCGAAGGCGCGCCACCTGCGCAGCACGAAGATCAGCACGCACGGAGCAGATGTCACCACCCTCGTGAAGCACTTCCGCGAGCAATACAAGAAAATCTACCTTGTCGGCCATAGCTTCGGCGGCCCGTCAGTGCTCATCTCCGACACGTCGCTCATCGATGGCATCGCACTCTGGGACGCTTCCTACATCGACAGCGAAGCTGAGGCGCTCGACTTCGTCTACAACGACAAGCTCGACGCGCACATTCTCGACTGGGGTATCGAGCACATTGTCGGCAAGGAGTACGTCGAGGAGCTGAAGAACCTTCCCGATTGCGGAGAGCTTGTCGCGAAAGCCAAGGTGCCCATCCTCATCATCTCCGCCGGACAGGCAGGCGATAACAACAAAGAAGAGGGTGAACGCTACTTCGCAGCGGCACAGGAACCAAAAAAGCTCGTCCACATTGCAGAAGCCGACCACAACTTCGACAGCTTCGAGACGGAAAAGCAGCTCTTGGAAGAAACCTACGAGTGGTTTGCAGCGCACTAGTGCTCAAAACATAGCCGCCACTGTATAGTTTGAGCATCCGCGGGGGTCAAGTAATCGCCTACAGAAGCATACGTCGGAGCGTGCGAGAAGTATGCGGTGGCGGCTATGTAGGTAGCGTTCTCTATCGCTTCAACACAAACCGGTACGGTTTTGCCGCCCACTCTCCTGCGTAGTCGACACCGATGCGCGGCGTTTTTTGTATATTTCTTTTCGCCACCCTCACGCCGCGGTCTTCAAACCACACGCCCGTTTTCGGTACCGCCGGCTTTCCATACATCGCTCCGGTAACACCGAGTGCGCGGGTCACGCGTCCCGGTCCGCTGATACCTGCAACGCCCCGGATCAGTACGCCCGCCGGATACTCAGGTGCGGTCGTTACCACATTCAGGAGCCAGTGCACGCCGTAACAGAGGTAGACGTAGAGCGTGCCCGGTTCGCCATAGAGTACCTCGGTTCGCTTGGTTCGGCCCTTGGAGGCATGGCAGGCCAAGTCGAGCTCACCGTCATAGGCCTCTACCTCGGTAACCATGAGAGCGCCCTTTCCCGCTCCGGTAGAGTACGCGAGGTACTTCCCCAGCAGATCAGGCGCCACGTGAAGCACGGGACGAGCAAAGAAGCGCTGATCAAGCAATTGTTTTTTCATACGACATGAACAGTGGTGCCGCCGCGCGCAGCGGCACTACCTTCCCCGCTCGCACCGTAACGCTCCGCAGCTCGCGCCTGCAGGTCCGGTACTCCGGACACCGTTCCGCTACGCGGCCCCAAAAGCGCGGCGAGTGGTTGAGCTCGGCGAGGTGGCAGAGCTCGTGCACAATAACGTAGTCGGCAAGGTGCGGCGGCAGAAAGAGGAGCTTGTAGCTGAAGTTAAGATTACCCTTCGCCGAGCAGCTGCCCCAGCAGGATTTTTGATTTTTGATCGCGACACGCTTGTACGTAAAGCCGTAGTGGGCATTGAAATGCTCAAGGCGCTCGCGGACAAACGCTCTCGCCGCCTCGCGGTGCGCAAGGTAGTGCTTCGTCGGCGTGCGGCGCCTTCGTATTCTCGTCCATCGCCACCGCATACTAGTGTGTCTCAAACCGCGCAAGGTACTCGCCGTACCCCTCCTCCTCGAGCTTCTCTTTCGGGATGAAGCGCAGCGCTGCGGAGTTCATGCAGTAGCGCAGGCCCGTCGGTTTCGGACCGTCAGTAAAGACGTGCCCGAGGTGCGAATCGGCATGCTTGGAGCGCACCTCGGTGCGCGGCCAGATATGCGAGAAGTCGCTCTTTTCCACCACCGCATCCTCGCGTATGGGCTTGGTAAAGGATGGCCAGCCGGTGCCCGAGTCGAACTTGTCGGTTGAGAGAAAGAGCGGCTCGCCAGAAACGATATCGACGTAGAGGCCCTCTTGTTTATTCTCGTTGTACTCGTTTGCAAACGGCGGTTCAGTGCCCTCTTCCTGGGTGACCTGGTACTGCAGCGGCGTCAGCTGCTCGCGCAGTACCGCCGCATCCGGTTTCTTGTAATTTTTTAGAGCGCCAGTTTTTTCCTCCGTGTTCCCCGCGTGCCTTTCTATAAACGCATCTCGCCCAGAAGCCTGTCGGTAGAGGCCGTAGCGCAGCGGGTTCTTAGCAGCGTACCCCTGGTGGTACTCCTCGGCAGGCCAAAACGTTGGGCGAGGTAACACGCTCACAGCAAGAGGCTTGTCGTAGACCTTCTCGTTCTCAAGCTGTGCAAGCAGCGCTTCGGCTTCCTCCCTCTCCGTTTCCGTTGCGTAGTAGATTGCCGGCGCGTACGCCTCGCCGCGGTCGTTAAACGACCCGCCGGCGTCAGTGGGATCAATGTGCCTGAGTGCGTACTCGATGAGCTCCCTGAAGGTGCGGACCGAGGGATCGTACGTCACCTCCACCACCTCCCGGTGGCCGCCGACTGCGTAGTTCTCGTAGGTAGGGTGCTCGGTGGTCCCGCCGGCATACCCCGATATCACCCGCACGACGCCGGGCAGTTTTTCCAAATCCGCCTGCACGCACCAGAAGCAGCCGCCGGCAAAGAGTGCTGTTGTGGCTGTAGAAGATGTACTCATAGAAAGGTTAGGAAGCGAGAAGGTGCAGAATGCGTGCGCGGCGGATCTCATCGTAACTGTAGACGCCCTTGAGACGCTCGAACACCGGCTTCAGTGCCGCATCCCCCACTTCCTCGAGCGCCTTGACGATTGCAGCATGCTTGCGCTTTGCCGTCGCGCTCTTCGGCACGAGGTGCCTGATATCCGCAGCACTGATAGCGCCATCGCGTGCCAGCCGTTCTAAGTGCTCACAGATAGTTCCTGTACTCAGCTGCCGCGCTGCAGCAATTTCTTCGATGGTCTTTCTTCCTGCGAGCAAGAGCTTCGTCTTCTCGTAGGTCGAAGTCTCATCTTTCATCGACGGCTTGCGCGTCACGGGCTTTGCCTCGAGCGTGCCGCCGGAAGCACGGATAAACCGCTCGTGCATACTCTGTATTTCCTCTGCGCTCAGCGCCTCAAACGTATCGACCGCCTCCTCCGATCGCTCTTTGAAAACTGCATCCTCAGCACGCACAGAAGGGTGCACCTCAAGCGCGCGCTCATTGCAACCGCGAAGCAAAAGGCCTGAGAGCGCCCGCACCCGCGAGAGCGCCACGTACCCCTGGCCGTACTCAAACGCATTCGAGAGATCCATCTCGGCGGCATCGAGCGACATACCCTGGCTCTTGTGTACCGTGATGGCCCAGGCAAGCCGGAGCGGCACCTGGGTCACTTCCGCGAGCACCGAATCCCCGTCGGCCACCGACCAGCTTGCCGGTGTGATGGTGAGCTCCTCCCCTTCGAGCGTGGCGATAACCGGATAGCCGGTGGTTGCATCGTACTTCACGACCTGGCCGAGCGTGCCATTGACGTACCCGACCTCGAAGTTATTCTTCGTGCACATCACCATGGCGCCCACCTTGAGCGAGAGCGTCTCGGGCGAGAGGCAGCTCTTCTTGAGGCCCTCGACAAGCGGCTTTGCGCCCTTTCCCTCCATCGCAAAGACGCGCGCGCTGCCGGATAGCGCGTTAAGGCGCTCGACGTTGATGCGATCGACGTCAGCGTTGTGCGTGTAGAGGCGCGTCGGCTCGATACCGTCTTCAAACGCCGTCTCCTTGCACGATTCGAGCACCTCGTAGATGCCTTCATCGATATCGCCGCGGCGCAACGACGAGAGGAGCCCGTGGAGCGCATCATCTCCCTGGCGGTGCTGCTCCTCTAAGTAGCAGACAATGAGCCCGAGCTCCCGCCAGAGCGGCGCGCGGAACGCAAACTGCACTTCGCTGCCGCGCGCACCAATGGGCGGGAGCTGGAAGAAGTCGCCGACGAGTACCACCTGCATGCCGCCAAACGGCTCGTCGCGCTTGCGCACGGCGCGTACCACCTGGTCGACCATGCCAAAGACGCGCGCATCGAGCATGGAGACCTCGTCAATGACGAGCACCTTCGCACGCGCAATGCGCTTTGCCACGCGCTCACGCGTGGCAATTTGCTCGATATCGTACGGCGAGAGCGAATCCTTGATGCCGATGCCCGACCAGGCGTGGATGGTCATCCCGCCAATGTGTGTTGCCGCAATGCCGGTCGAAGCGGTGATCGCCACGTCGATGCCGTGCTCGCGCAGGTACGTGACGTAGTCGTTGAGCGTGTGCGTCTTGCCCGAGCCCGGCTCGCCCGTGAGGAAGACGTTGGCTCCGGTTTTGAGGATGGTGAGCGCCTGGGCTTGCGTCATGCCCCTAGTATACCAAGTATGCCCGCGGCCTTCGGCCGCGGGCATACTTTCCACCGCATTCGGTATCTACCGCCGCACTGCATAGTTCGAACATCCGCGGGGGTTACGTGCCTGTAGTGTTCGGCAGACGTGGAGCGTGTGAGAAATATGCAGTGCGGCGGTGGTGCGCCTCTTCCCTACCGCAGCTTCACCGCCGTGCCGTACACCATGATCTCGGCTGCGCCATCCATCACCTGCGAGGTGGTGTAGCGTACGCCCACTATCGCATCAGCGCCGAGCGCTGCTGCTTCATCGAGCATGCGCTTCTCCGCCTCCATGCGCGCCTCGGTCATCGCCTTTACGTACCCCTTTATCTCTCCGCCGATGAGCGACTTGAGGCTTGCACCGATGTCGCTCCCGATGTGCCGTGCGCGGATGGTGCTCCCCTTCACAACGCCTAGCACCTCAGCTACCTCGCGCCCCGGAATGGTTTCTGTTGTTGAAATGATGGTTGCCATACCTGCATGCTACCAAAATGACTGAAGAAAGATAATGGCGCCCCGGCACGAAGCCGAGACGCCATAGGTTGTCAGGAGCAATTCTGCGGAAGGTCTCGCCGGATCCTCGCGCAGATTTGCTGCCAAAGGTGCTTAGTACTGTTGCCTACCAATTTCGCAGCAATCAAGCGATTTTCGCCAGAAATGCGAGCGATATCGGCAAGCCAGTAGCTTCGCTTTCCTCCTCTCGTGCGTACCTGCTCGATCCTGACACGGTAACGTGGGCCTGTACCACAAGAAATGAAGCAGCGGTACCACATGTGATCCGCTCCCACGAAGGGATGAAGACAGCCGGCTGGCCGCCCCCCTGCTACTGCAGGCCACACGCCACCTACCTAGCAGAGATAGTAATACTCGAAGCGCTCCTAAGCAAACTGGTTTCCTTTCTCGTCGTATTCCTACCAAAAGAGGCGCTATGCCTCACGCGCAAGTGTCTTTCTCCCGAGCGCCATCGCAGCGACCACCGAGAGGTTGATAACAGCAATGTAGAGCGGGTACGAGAGCAGCACGAGGTCCCATGTCCCAACCGAGAGGCACGCAAAAAATGCTGCGCTGGCGGTCAGGCACCACGGCAGCGCAGTTTCCGAATCGGGGTACCGGTACGCTTTGGCAACGGTAAGGTAGCCGCCCGCGAGGTCTGCCGCAATCACGGCATAGAGCGCAATGGCCGCCTCCTCGGTGAGGTACCACAGCAAAAGACCCAGCGCCGCAACAGAGAGCGCTGCAATGTCCTGGCGTCCAAGTCCTCCCATGCCGTACTTGATGGAGAGCAGGAAGATTACAAACACGCCGAGTGCCTCCACGGCCGGAAGCCACAGCGAGTGCAGCGCGCCTTCTGCAAGCTGCGAAAACACCGCAATGGCGCCAAGCGCGCTCCAGATAAACCAGCTCGCACGCTGCGGCCGCGCCGCGCCGCGTACGATATCGTGAATGTACGGAATAAACGCAGCAAAGGCGAGGACTGCCGAGATACCGCCAAGTACGCCAAGCATTGCGCTATTGTACGCTACCTGGGATTACAAAAAGAATCATCGGGCGCACGTGCCCGTTCACCCCCCATTGACACACCCTGTGCAAAGCGTACGATACCTGCCAGACTGACAGTCCGTCAGCGAAACTCGGGAGAATTTCCATGAGCGATAGCCGGGGAAAATTCAGCGCCTTTTTGCTCGACGACTCGGACGCAAAAGAGCCGCTGCCGCTCAACCGCATCGCGGAGGATCTTATCGAGCGCAGCAAGCTGCTCGTCGAGTACGCCTCGGCGGTCATCGAGCGCAAGTTCGTCGTTCTGGCCTACCCGACCGAGGATCCGGTTGCGCCGTCGCCGCACCTGCTCCTCATCGTCGGCCCTGTTTTCCTCCAGGACAACTACCGCCACGGCAGACTCGCGCAAGTCGCGCGCAATCTGCTCAACCAGGTCCTCGCAGAAGACGGGCTCAAACCGCCTCACTATGCGACGTCGGGCGGGCGGCTGACTGCCACCTTCGACGGCCACAGTCAGTCGTGGCGGCTGAAGTTCGGCGATCGCAGCATCGACTTTGGGGTCTTCGACTCTCGGCTGCTGCTCTATCAGCGCCAAATCGCCCAAGCGATCGGCAGCTGTATCCCGGTTTCGTTCGAGTACCAGAGCACCGTCCGGCCCGGTTGAAGGGGCGTCCAGCAGCTTCATTGTCCGCCCGCCAGAAAGGACTGAGCAGACCTGCTGCTCACCCGCCACGTCGCAAGACCTCTGGCGGGTTTTTACTGATGAAATCGTTTCAATATACACTCCTCCATCTACGTCTCAGTTCCTCCACAAGAAGGATCGCAACAATTAGTCCTAGTTGGGACGATGTATAAGCAATTACCCCCAGTACCACTAGTATGACGACATTCTCCAATGGAGAGTAGTGAGCCTGTTTACTTTTTTTCCTTGGCTTCATTTACAGGCCATGGTCGCATATACATTGAAGGCGTCAAGAAAAAATCAATCTGTCGTCACAGATAGTCTTTTGCGATTGAAATTTCTAGACGGGGGTACTTATAAGTTACGTTTCGGGGATGGGAGAGGATTAAAAACAAGGTATTTTGAGCAAAACAAGGGGTGAAGTCGCCGCCAATAGCAGCACCCTAAAAAAAATCACCACACCACATTTTCCTTGAAATACAAGATTATCCTCTTCCCCAAAAGAGACATCTTTGCTATATTTCGGGAGCGCACAGTGCCTAACTACTGCGCAAAAGACAAGTTGGCCCTATCGTCTAACGGTTAGGACGGAGCCTTCTCAAGGCTTAAATCGGGGTTCGATTCCCCGTAGGGTCATGGGTTTAGGAAAATACCTCGGACTTTTTGTCCGGGGTATTTTCATAGACCCACTCATGGTGCCTCGGAGGCAGCATCGAAGACCTTGCAAGATACCTTTTTGAGCGTAGCGAAGAAAAGTATCCGCAAGGTGTACTGAAGCTGTAAGCTTCGATTCCCCGTA
>CAZKXF010000011.1:0-11284 GCA_964556805.1 uncultured Candidatus Saccharibacteria bacterium | reverse complement strand
ACGGTCTCGCCGCTTCGAAACGCTGATGATGCGACAACACTCATCGGTGCGACAGCAAGCACGCAGGCAATGGCGATGATGCTGGAACGGTACCGGGTCTTCATACGAAAAATCTATGAGGATTGGTAATAATCTCGCTCTGCTTGCTTTTCCTTTCGGTCGAGGGCAGCGATCACGGCTTGCTCTTCTTCAATCTTCTCTTCCACTCGCTCGATCGTGTGCTCTGCGACAGCGCGTTTTTCGTAGAGATTCATGAGCGAAAATGTAACCATACTTGCAGCACTAATCCCAATGACATTAACGGCGAGCATAACAAATGCTCCGAGTGCGATCCCAAAGTCGAGGTATGCAAGGCCGATCCCAACCGCAGCGGCAGGCGGGATAAATGCTACAGAGATCGCAAGACCCGGAATGGTCGCATTCCAGTCGGGACGGGCCAGGGCGTAGGATACGCCGAGGCCGGCAAACACCGCCACAAAAAGGTAGAGGAGCGACGGCTGAGAGAGCTCGATCGTCTGGATCGTTGGTGGTGCTGCGTGCGCAAATACCAAGGTGAGTGCCGCTGCGATGCCAACAGCGAGCACAACAGACTTGGCGAGCGTATACATCGACCGCCGGAGAATCCGATAGTCTGACATAACGAGCCCTAACGAAAAGCTCAGGATGGGATAGAGCACGGGAGCAATGAGCGCACTGCCGATGACAATGGCGGCGTTATTGGCAAGGAGCCCTAAGGTCGCCATGGAAACGCCGAGAGCTGCCATATAAAAGTAGTCGAAGCTCGGCGTACTGCTCTGCATGAGCCGGCGCACTGCCTGCGCTTTTCCCGACTCATCGAGCGAGCGGAATCGTGCAAAAAGAGACATGCTCCACCAGTATACCCATTTTGTAAAAAAATCGATACGCCTACTCACCGGCAGCTTCCTCAAGGACGAGAGCGACCGAAAATTCCTCGCTGCCGCGCAGTACATGTACCGTAACTTCCTCACCGACGTGTCTGTTTCGGACAGCCTGCGCGAGCGTACGCGTCCCGCGTAGATCCTCTCCTCCTATCGAGAGAATGATGTCGCCTGCACGAATACCGGCGCGACTTGCAGGCGAACCGGGCAGTACCGCTGGTTCGCCGCCCGCCCCTTGAATGACAAGCGCGCCGTAATCTACCGGAAATTCCTCGGCAACCCTGTCAGTGAGCATCACGTAGCGTACGCCCATTGACGGACGGACAATACGACCGTGCTCTCTGATCGAGTCCACAATGTCCGCAACAATGTTCCCAGGAAGCGCAAAACTAATGTTCTCTGACCCGAGCGCCGTCGCAACGTTAACGCCGATCACCTGCCCCGCAAGATCAAGCAGCGGCCCCCCTGAGTTGCCAGGATTGATTGCCGCATCCGTTTGGATGACCGCATCGAGAGCCTCGTAGGTGCCGTACGCATCGCCTGCAACGATCGATCGGGCAAGCCCCGAAACTACGCCTACCGAAACCGAGTTGCGAAATTCTGCGAGCGCATTTCCGATTGCTATTACCCTCTGGCCGAGTACGAGGCCATCAGAGTTGCCAAAGGTGAGGTGCGGGTAGGTTCCCCCGCCCACTATCTCGAGTACCGCAATGTCAAAGACGGCATCCCGCGCCACCACGCGTACCTGGCGCGATTCCCCGTCGTTCGTGAGAATGGAGTAGGTCGCCGCTTCGTCGGCAACCACGTGCCGATTGGTCACCACGAGCCCTTCCGGAGAGACAATGAAGCCAGAGCCACCACCGACTTCACGGAGTTCGGTGCCTCGCTCCCGCACGCGCGGAATCACAAAACCGAATCCAAATTCCTCGTAGTACCGCTCGAGAATTGGCACATCCTTTGAAACAATGACCGATACCACCGCAGGATTAGCCCGAGCGATAGCATCCGTAACGAGCACATCGGTCGCATCGAGCGTCAGCGGATCAACAACCCCCACCGGCGTTTGCGGAGCCGCGGCAAGCCAAGCGCCAATCTCCGAACGGAATACGACTGCAGCACCGCCGAGAGCCAGAAGTACGGCAAGCTGTGATGCTGCCATAAGCAGCACGACTCGTTTTCCCTGCATACGCTTAGTATACCGCTCCCGGCACCGGCAACAATCCCGCCCGCACCTCACCGCGCAAAAAGCTCTTGGCCCTTCTCCCACATGGCGGGATGCCCCTGCTCCTTGAGCCAGTACCACCACTCAGCACCCCAGAGGTACTGCCGCTCAAAACGCGTACCTCTCGCGTACTCCAATATTTCTTCAAACTTCTCCGGGTCCATGCGCTCAAACTGCGTTTCGAGCGGTACCTGCACAATCGGTTCAATGAGCCACGGCTCCGCGGAGAGCTCGATGAGCATTGCATGCTGCGTGCCGTAGAAGAGCGCCATCAGATTTTTCTTCACCCGGTAGAAAGCCGGCGGCAGCACGGTGCGAAACGGACCAAGCTCAGGATTCCAAAAGTATACGTACACGCTCGTTCCAAATGCGTCGCCCGCGCGCCACGCTCCCGCCCAGGTGCCGAGGTTGCCGCTGTCGGTGACGAGAATGGGTCGCGTGCCGTCAAGCGAGCGTACGAGAGCAATCTCTTCGTGCAAGAACGCTTCATCGAGATCTCCACAGTGCTCGTGCGCAAATACCGCAAGGTATGGCTCGTTCTCCACCTGCCAGTAGACGATGTGCGGTTCGTCTCGGTACCGCTCCACTACCGCCTTGAGGTACTCCCGAATTTCCTCTTTCTGGTCTTCCCAGGAAAGAGTGGTAGCCCAGGTCGGCACGTGGCACTCCGGCCAGCGCGGCAGACGCCGCCCGACCGCGAGCACCACGTCTGCGCCACGCGCCCGCGCACCTGCAATCTGGTAGTCGAGCTCCGTAAAGTCGTAGCGTCCTTCTTCGGGCTCAGTCATCGTCCAGTGCGCAGCGAGGCGCAGATGGCGCACACCGAGCTCATCGAGAATAGCGTCGTACACCTCCCGCGGCGGCAGCCCAAGCTCTCGAACGTAGGGAGTATTGAACGACACGCCGTAGGTAGTACGCTCAGGCACAGGTTCCTGCGCAAGAAAGAGGAATGTCCCGACAAGTACCGCTACGATGAGCAGTCCGCCGATAAAGAGACGCATGCCATACCGCTTACTCATTACCTAAATAGTACAAAGAAACCGAGGGTAATAATAGCGATAAAAATAGCCTTGTGGATGATTTCTCTCGTCGAGCAGCGCCCCTCGCTGCAGATAGACGGGCCGTAGGGACCGAGCGCCAAGCTAAAGAGAAAAATGAACACGTACTGCAAGCCGCCCAGTGCCTGTACCACCGACACCTCACCGAGCTCGGTAGCCTTGAGAATAGTAATTGAAGCAAAACCCGCTATAACCTTGTTGATAAGGACGAGCGCTCCGGCGCGCGTTCCGGTCTCTTTGGTCTGCGTGAAAATCTTGTCGACGTACGCAGGAATCAGCAGAAGTGAGAGCGCGAACACGACAAACCCCACCCGGCTCCAGAAAAAGCCGTTGTCGAAGGTAGTCACGTTGAAGAGCCCCTTAATGACGACGTAGTGGAGCGCAAAAAAGATGCCGGCATGGAGCGAGGAGAGCGCCACCTGCCAGGTAAAGCGAAACCGAGAGACGAGCGCCGTACCGATGGCAAGCAAGAGCACGCCGATGAGAAAATTCGGTGCAAGCTGTACACCGAGAAATAGGTAGCTTAAGAGGTAGGAACCGACGGCCGACACCGCCCCAACCACCGGCACGACGTCAGACGCATCAGCCTTCTGCAGCGCCGTAAACAGCGAGACCAGCGCGTAGAAAAACGTGTAGGCCGTAAGCATTGAGAGCGCTACGACCTCGAGTGTGGGGAACTCAACGCCGCGCACGCTCGGAAACGACACGCCTTCAAGCGGCACCGGTACGCCGCTGAGGAGATACACGGCGATCGACGCGCCGGAGAGCGCGCACACGTAGAAAGCGTACACGAACGGCTGCGGAAGCACGTTCTTGCTCGTCACAATGTACTTATCGAGCAGCGCAACGATGGCGTAGAGAAACTGCGCAGCAATCGCAAGGATGATCCAGGCAGCCATTGCGCTTATTCTAGCACCGCGTTCTCCGTAATGATCTTTTTGTACACGTAGGCAGAAGGGCGAATCGTGCGCCCCAACGTTTCGTAGTCGATCGCCACGAGGCCAAATCGCTTCTCAAATCCGAGCGCCCACTCGTAGTTGTCGAGCAAAGACCAGTACATGTGGCCGCGCACCTCCACGCCCGCTTCGATCGCTCGGTGCACTGCCTTTACCTGCTCAGTGATGTACTCTGCGCGGATATCATCGTCGGCATCAGCCACACCTGCTTCCGAGACGAAGAGTGGTTTCCCGTAGGGCGCAAGCAGCATGAGGGCCTCAAAGATGCGCTCGGGGCACATATCCCAGTCCATATCGGTTTTGCGGTGCACCTTCCTATCGCCAAATTTTTTGTAGAAGTAGTAGTTGAGGCCGATCTCGTCGCACTTTCGGTACACCCGTCGCATGAACTTGTGCGTCCAGTAGTAGTTCGCGAGACGAGCTTTCAGCATATTGAGCGGATTGCGATTCCCCTCAAACATGATGACGTGCTTGACGACGCTCACCACCGCCTCTGGCTTCACCGCCTTGATCGCGTCGTACGCCCCGTTGTGAGCGCGAGCAAGATTCTTCATGACTTGGAAGTACGTGAGGAGCGGGCGCACACCGCGCTCAGAGTGCGGTTCATACGATTTCCCGGAGTTAGTGATCGACACAAGGTCGGTGATGGCAAACCGCCTGAAAGGCGGCCAAGTGCCGCGCAGGTAGCCGTTCGAGCCAAAGACGTTCGGCTCGTTCATGGTGGCAAAATCGGCACAGAGATCGCCGAGCTTCAGGACAACATACGAGCAGTAGCGAGCAAAGATCTCCGGCGCATCATTCCGCTCAAAGCCGCCGCGCTCGGCAAACCACAACGGCAGGGTAAAGTGCCAGAGCGTGATGTAGGGCTTTATGCCACGCACATGGAGCGCGCGCAGGACGTTGCGGTAGTGTTCGATCTCTTCTTCGTTAAACTTCCCTTCTTCTGGTTCGATGCGCGCCCACTCAACCGACAGACGATGCGCGGTGTGCCCCAAATCTTTGGCGATATCAAAATCTGATTCGAAGCGATGGTAGTGATTGCACGCACGGCCGCAGGGCGGCACGCGCCCGGCGCGTGCCGCCTCCGCCCAGTCGGTGTTCTCGATGCCGCCTTCCACCTGGTAGCTTGCGGTGGCCGCACCCCAGTAGAAGTTTTTTGGAAATGTCCGCCGCCGCGCTTCCATAGAGATATGGGTACGCTACTGTTTTACCGGATGACCACGGTGCGGCACCCAGTGACGCAGCTCTGGCACTTGCTCACGAAGCTCTGCAATCTTTTCCTCCTCTCTCTGGATCGACTCGTTTAACCTATCGATTTCTTTCAAGTGTTCGATGATTTTTTCTCTTGCTTCATCTACTGCAGTATCCGGCGTACTCTCGCTATGCACAGCTCGGGGCGGTATCACCTCCGCATCCTTTAATCGTTCTCTAAAACTTTCCATGCCATTCATATAGCAGTAAGTATAGCAAGAAAATACGAAAGGCCCGGACCCATGGTCCGCGCCGAGCGCTATCGACTAGAACAAAGGAAGGTGGGCAAACTCCCCGCCCCGACCAATCACACCTTCCCCACGCTGCGCTATAGGCAGCTGCACGTTCTCGGATGTCTGTTCAGCGCTAATGCCGAACCATCGACATGGCCGCGGTCCGACAAGTACGCGGAGCGGCCCCTGTGCCGCAATCCGAGACACACCCGCGCCGCCGTCCCACCACCACCCGACGTGCCACGAGCACTCAAACTCGACGGGTTCAAGTACTAGATACCGCCGCCACCCACCGTAGCGTGTCGCATGCGCGAATACGTGCGCAAGGGGAATGGGCGGAAGGGTCCGTGCCTCCGGATCGCCAGGATGGGAAACCATCCAGCGAGTGCGCAGATGCCTGACCCCTTGCTCTCCTAAGTGGTGGTTGTTCCAGAAGTGGGTCTTCTGAATGCCCTCTTCGGGAGCGCCGGAAACATGGCGCATGATGCCTTCGAACATGTGGTCGAGCCACTGACCCAGCCGACCTTGCGGTTGTACGTAGAGTCCCGGCGCCATTTCGATCCCCTTTTGCTGATTTCTCCTAGTTAAATTATACGTTATTTTTAAATATTAGTCAAATCTCGTAAAAGACTTCGGTGCGAGGTGCTCCCGCCACCGCTTGTAGAGCTCGGCGGTCGCCACAATATCCCGCACGTTGTAGCGGGCAATGTCTTCGTACTTGCCTGCTCTAAAGAGCCCCGCCACATCGTCACCCGTTACACCGGCCGCCTTGGGCGACTCGATCCCGAAGGCGCGGCAGTAGAGGTGCAGCGACGGTTTGCGCATCATCGCCCCATAGAAGCAGAGCTGGTCGGCAAGGTCGACGTGCCGTGCGCTTTTCTGCTGGTAGAGGTAGCGGCCGTCCATGAGGTCGCGCGAGGGAGTAACGCCGTTAATGGCAGAACGCAACGCGAGGAAAGGCACGTCAAAGCTCCTGCCGTTGAAGGTCACGAAGGTGTCGTACGACTTCGCGCCCCGCCAGAAATCCTCGAGCATCTCTTTTTCGGATCGCACCTTCAGCGCCACGTCGCCTTCCACAATGTCCGCGGCGGCCGCGCCCGGTGCCTGGTAGTAGACCACGCTCTTTCCCTGCTCGAGGTCGTAGAGCCCGATCGCAACAATCTGGCCGGTAAGCGGCGAAAACCCCAAACCCTCCCGCAGGTCTGCAAGCTGCGCATCGCGCTCCTCGTCGCTCTTCGCCGTGCGCTCAATCCAGCGGCTGAGCACGTGCTGCGTAACCGCATCCAGTTCGTCCCATTCCTCACCAATAGTTTCTATATCAAATACGAGCGTGCGCATAGATGCCTGCATGCTACCACAAGCTCCGCAGCACCTGTACACACTGCTGCTGAGACCCGCTGCAGAGCAGTGTATAGTGCACAAATAGTATGCCCGATCTTGCACAGAGAGTAGCGGTGCTGATGCGGCAGAACAGGCGCGAGGCGCTCGGCCAGCACTTTACGGTTCCCTCCCCCAAGCTCTACCCGTTCCAGTGGCTCTGGGATTCTTGCTTCCACGCCATCATACTGCGCCACTTTGATCTCGATGCAGCACGCGCTGAACTGCGCGCCGTCCTCTCTAACCCGCTGGCCGACGGGCTCCTGCCCCATATCATCTACTGGAAAGACGATTACCGGCTCACCAACTGGGGACGCGAGCGACGGGGGGATGTTATCAACGCTGTCTGGGGCGTCGATGGCACAAGTTCGCTCACGCAGCCGCCGATTATCGCCGAGGCAGTACGCCTCGTGCTCACTGCAGAATGGCATGAAGCATTTGCGTACGAAGTCTATCCGCGATTGAAAAGCTACTACGAGGCGCTGCTGCGGGAGCGCGACATCGACAACCGCGGCCTCTTGGGGATCATCAATCCTGACGAGTCGGGAGAAGATAACTCACCGCGCTTCGACGATCTCCTGGATCTTCCGCACACCCACACCAACGATGCGCACCTCGACAGGCGCCTCGCCCTTATCGCCAAAAATGCCGAGTGCACGTTCGAAGAGCGGTGCATGCAGCAACATTTTTGGGTTGAAGACGTTCCCTTTAACGCGATTGCTGCGGTAGGACTCGATGCGATGGTATGGCTCGCTGAGCGACTCAACGACACGGATAGTGCGCGCTTTTTCTTCGAAAAAGCGCGCACTATCCGTACGAGCATGCGCACCCACATGCTCAGTGAAGGCATCTTCCGCACGAACGCATACCGCGCAGGTACCTATACACCAATTACCGCAGAGACCTGGGCACTCTTTGCGCCCCTCTACGCAGGCGTCGCTACCGACGAGGAAGCGCTCACCATCATCGAAGAGTACCTCCTCAACGAAGAAAAGTTCTGGACGCCGTATCCCATTCCATCTACCTCGCTTGCCGACCCGTGCTACCAGGTAGACGGCTTCTGGCGCGGTCCCACGTGGATCGCCGTTAACTGGTTTGTGTTTTACGGCCTGCGCCACTACGGGTGCACGCTCATTGCCGACGAGCTAATGACACGAACAGCAAAACTGCTCGCGCACTCAGGGTTTCGCGAGCAGTACGATCCGGTTACCGGCGCAGGATTCGGCGCCTCACAGTTTACATGGGGCGGCCTGCTCTTGGATATGGAGCGTACCAGTAGAGCATCAGCACCACAAAGAGGAAGAGCGAGACGCTCGCAGCCATGAGGGGGAACGTGACGTACCCGAACTCAAAGATGAGCCGGTGAGCGCAGTCTGCCCCTTCGCCCGCCGTCGGACAGGCGCCCAGCGCCGTACCACCCATCTGGAGGTAGTGGTGGTAGAGCGCGATGATGCCGCCAACCGTAGAGAGCACCATGCCGAGCTCCGCGATGGCGCGGGCGTAGCCTTCAGTACGCTCGCGCAGCAGTGCGAGGGCCACAGCAAACGTAATGGGATAGAGAAACACCCGCTCCATCCAGCAGAGACCGCAGGGAATAAATCCAAACGCTTCCGAGTAGACGAGCGTGAGTGCGGACGCCGCAAGCGAAAGCGCAAGCACGATCCAGAGAGCGTACCGCTGCACGTACGGACCGACGTACCTCTCGGTGAGAAAGAAGTGTTCGATAAGCAGGTACGCTGCGCCAAGCTGCAGTCCGATCACGCCGAGCGCTAGCCAGTAGTTGAGTGTCGCAACAAACTCCATCATGTCGGCAGTTCGCACCCCGTCTGCTCTGCAAGGGTCTCAAACGATTGCGTACCCTCTACCCGTTCATCGTTGGGGAAGACCCAGGTGGGGTACCCTTTGACACCAGCCTCGTTGCACTCCGCTGTCTGCGTGCGGTTCGGGAGCGAGCACTCGACGTAGGGCAGGAGCCGCTCCGAGCGACCGAACATCGCCTTCTGCTCCTGGCAGTGCGGGCACCAGAATGCGCCGTAAAAGATTGCTCCCTTGTCCTTGAGACACTGTGCAAAGCTATCGTAGGTGCCCGGCTGCGACCGGTTCCAAACACCGAACGCAACAAATATGCAAACAACAGCAGCGATGCCTATGAGCACTATTTTTCCGTGTGACATACATGAAGAGTATACCACTTGGCACTCGCGCCGCCACCGGCTAGTGGGCGTGGGAACGGTGCGTACTATGCGATGATTTGCCGCGGAGGAACCACGCAGCGAGTCCTGTAACGATAGGTACGGTGAGGATGAGGCCGAGGCTGCCGATGACGGTGCGCACAATCTCCGTCGCAAAGAGCTCCATGTTGAGGAGCGCGCCGATCTGCGCATCGCTCGTATAGAGGAGGAGCAACAGTGGCAACGCTGCGCCCGTGTAGGCAAGCACGAGCGTATTGACGAGCGCAGCGACGTGCTCCCGGCCCACCCGTAGCGCGCGCCGGTACGCTTCCCGCCTATCCATGTCGGGTCGGCTGCTGTAGAGTTCTCCTACCACCGCAACTTGCGTGACCGCAATGTCATCGAGGACGCCCAGTACGCCGATGATAATGGCGCCAAGCAAGAGGCCAGCAAAGTCGAGTGTTCCCTGCGTATTGAGGTTGAGGTAGACCGATTCTTCAGTAGCAAACCCCGAGAGGCTGGTCCAGGAGACGGCGAGAGCCGCAGCCAATCCCGTACCGAGCACCGCGAGCATAGTGCCCGCGTACGCGATCACCGACTCACGGTTGAAACCGTGGGTGAGAAAGATAGCAACTAAGAGTATCGCCGCAGCAACGACAATGCTCGCCAGAAGCGGCGGCCAGCCTCCCAGAAGTCCCGGCATAAGGATGTAGATGATGGCAGCGAGGCTTCCGGCAAGTGCGAGCAACGCTCGTACGCCCTGCCATCCGCCAAACGCCACGACCGCAGCCGCAAAGAGCCCTAGCAGCCAGAAGAGCTGGAGCTGGCGGTCAATCGATACGACGCCGTACACCTCGGTCCCATCGAGGAGCACCGAGTAGCTGAGGTAGAACCGATCTCCCTCTTTGAGCTTGAGGTAATCATTCTCAATGGCAACGGTGCTGCCCTCCTTAGGTCCTTCAAGTACGAGAGCACGAATTGACTGGTAGAGGTGCTCCGTATCGGTGCCAGGCACGAGGCGCGTCTCTTCGGCAACAACCTCCCGCACCACGGCTCGGTACGTGCCCTGCTCTTCCAGGTAGAGCTCCTGCGCTGCACCAAGCGACGGAGCGCACAGAGCGATCCCGAGTACCATGCCACTAACGAACAGAGCAGAACGCATGTAAGCCTATTGTACCGCACCCCCACAGCGCAGCGCACACGTGCGGCAGCGGCCAAAAAATTCGAGAATGTGGCTCTCTATCGCAGTAAAGTGCGCAGCGCCCTTCAGCGCACGATGCTCCGCTTCCTGAGTACACACTGCTATCTCTTCCATTTTCCCGCAGGAGGTACAGGTAATATGGTGGTGGTGGTGCGGCTGGTACTCAAAGTACGCCTTGCCGTTCCGGAAGTTTGTATGGTAGATCATACCTTCCGCCACAAACCGCTCGAGCATGCGGTATACCGTCGTAGGGTTTACGCTGCCAACACGTCGAACAATGACATCGATAGCAAGCGGCGTTCGAGCATGCATGAGGGCAACGAGCACGGCCACGCGACCTTTTGTCACCTTGAGGTTGTGGGTTTTCAAAAGCTGCTGCGCTTTTTCCCTTGCATCTTTCATCCGCGTAGTATAGCATAATGCAAATAATTTGCATTTAGAATTCATGCTGCTACTCCTCAGTTCTGCACTCGCCATTATGCTCGCATCGCTGACGGGTGTAGTTACTATCGTCTCAGCGCTACGGCCGGTAGTCGAGCGGCACACCAGTGTACTCGTGAGCTTTGCCGCCGGCGTTTTTTCACTTGTGGGCTATACCCTCTTGGTGGAAGTATTCGAGGAGGCTGCAACGCCCGTCGGCGCCCTCAGCTGGGTGACACTCGGTGCCCTCGGCATTCTTTTCCTCTTTTGGCTCTTACCTGCGTTTCACCACCACCACGATGAGGAAGCGGAACACCACCCCCACTCCCGTCTCGACGCGCGCCGCATCCTCGTAGGCGATGGCGTCCACAACATCGGCGACGGCGTTCTCCTGGCTGCCGCCTTTGCGGTGAGCAATCCTTTCGGACTCATCACTATGGCGAGCATTCTCCTGCATGAGGACTTGCAGAAGTTTACCAAGTAATACTACATCCGA